>JBOHST010000421.1:0-5897 GCA_050733375.1 Gemmatimonadales bacterium | reverse complement strand
GCAGTAAAGGTGTCAGGTGTCGGGTGTCGGGTGTCAGATGGAGCGCAGAATGGCCCCGGTGCGTGTGAATTGGGTACCGGTTTCCCGGACGGCTCCAAGAGATTGGGGCACAACTTACAGGCACAGGGAATGGCCCATTCAGTGCCGACGGTGGTTCGGGGGTATCGGGACCTGCTGGTGTGGCAGCGATCGGTCGACCTGGCGCTCGAGATCTACGAGGCGACTGAGAGATTCCCGCGGCGTGAAGTCTACGGTCTGGCCGCGCAGATGCGACGTGCAGCTGTCTCGGTCCCTTCCAATATTGCTGAAGGGCACGGGCGCGACCATCTCGGCGACTATCTCCACCATCTGTCGATCGCCAACGGGTCTCTGATGGAGGTCGAAACGCAGGTTGTCATTGCGATGCGACGCAGGTACTTCGGGAGCGACCTGGAACGGCGACTGCTCGAGTGCAGCGCCGAAGTTGGCCGCATGCTTGCCGGCTTGACACGATCCCTCAAGCGCTTGCATCGGCGAGCGCAATCTGTCACCCGACACCCGACACCTGACACCCGACACCTGACACCCGACACCTGACACCCGACACCTACTCATATCGCAGCGCGATCATCGGATCCACCTTTGTCGCACGGCGCGCGGGGAGATAGCTCGCCAGCAGCGCCACGACCCCGAGGACGAGCGTCACGGCCGCGAATGTGGCTGCATCTCTGGGACCCACGCTGTACAGCAGGCTGGACAACAACCGCGACAGCGCCAGCGCCGCTGTGAGCCCGATCGCAAGGCCGACGGCGACCGAGCGCAACGACTGTCGAATCATGAGCCGAGTCACATCCCGGGGACGCGCTCCCAGCGCGCTCCGGATGCCGATCTCGCGGGTACGCTGGGAGACGGTGTGGGAGATGACGCCGTAGATACCGAGGGCGGCCAGTCCAAGGGCGGAAAGAGCGAACCCGAGGAGCAGCGCCGTGCTGAAACGCCGAGTGGCGAGATAGTCTGAGAGGCGTTTCTCCATGGTTCCAAACCCTGCTCCCAAGCCGGCAACGGTGATGTCCGGTTCGACCTTCAGCACCGTCCGCTTCAGCATCGGAATCGCGCGCGCGGCGTCGGTCGCCGTTCGCACGACCACGACCATGTGGCCCCACGGGTTCACGGGGTAGGGGATGTAGACCTCGGGTGTCGGACCCGCGTCCAGTCCCAAATGGCGGACGTCGCCTACGACGCCGACTACCTGCACGGAGAACTGCTGTCCGAAGTCCGCGCGACCCTGGGCCGATTTGAAGAGCTGGAGCGGTCGGCCGATCGGATCGCCGTCGGGCCAGTATCGACGCACGAAGGCTTCATTGACAATGGCCACGCGTGCAGAAGGCCTCATGTCGTCGGCCTCGAATGCGCGCCCCTTGCGCACCGGAATCTCCATCGTGAGGAAGTAGTTCGCGGAGACGGTGCGGAACAGCGCCGTCTGATTCGCCCCGGGCTCGGGAGGCCGGTCCGGCACGACGACGGGCCTGGGAAGGCTCCCTCCTAGGGGGAGGTGATTGGACAGGGCCACCCGTTCAACGCCCGGCAGCGGCGCAAGCGCTCCGGCCAGCTCCTGATAGAGCGCGAGTGCCCGATCGGATCCCTGGTACTTGGGCACAGGCGGGGACACGTCGAGCGTGACGAGGTGGCTCGGGTTGAACCCGGGATCTACGTGGCTCAGCCGCCAGAAACTGCGCAGCAGCAGGCCGCCGCCGGAGAGAAGGAGTAATGCGGCGGCGACCTCCCCTGCGACGAGCGCCGCGCGCAAGCGGGAGCGGGCCGCTCCGGTCCCGGTGCCCGGCGTTCCCTCCTTCAGGGCTGCGAGCAGGTCCGGTGTGGCCCGTCCGGCGGGCGCCATGCCTATCGCCAAGGCAATGAGCAGTGACACTGCGGCGGTGAAGGCCAGCATGGCGCCATTCACGTGAATCTCGTCGACCCGGGGCAACCCTTCGGGCGGTGCGGCCTTGAGGGCGCCCACCACCCACACGGCGAGCAGAATGCCAAGGCCCCCGCCTGTTGCCGCCAGCACGGCGCTCTCGACCAGCAACTGGCGCGCCACCCGCCAGCGCCCGGCGCCCAGGGCCAGCCGGATGCCAAACTCGCGGCCGCGCGCGGCGGCACGCACGAGCGACAGGCTCGCGACGTTGGCGCAGGCGATGAGCAGCACGAACGTCACCGCTGCCGCCAAGAGGACGAGCGTGTGCTGCACGGTGGTCCCGAACCCGAAGACCTCACTGCGCAACGGTATGAGCTCCACGCTAGTCCACCCGGCGTTTTCCCGCGGGTAGCTAGCGGCCAGTTGGGTCGCCAGCGCGGCCATCCGCGACGCGCCCTGAGCCGGAGTCAGTCCTCCTTTGAGCCGGCCGATTACGCGGCTGTCCGCATGCAATCCGCGTTGGGTGAGCGCGCTGTCCTTCCCAAGGATCGTGGCGATGGGGAAATAGAGATCCGCCCAGTCCGGGTATCGGGCTCCGGGCGGCAGCACGCCCATCACGGTGTAGCTCCCCTCCTCGAGGGAGATCGTCCTTCCGACTACGCCGGGATCTCCGCCGAAGTGCTGCTGCCAGGCGCCATAGGTCAGCACCGTTGCCTGACCGCCGCCAGGCTGCTCTTCGTCGCGTGTGAACGTGCGACCCCGGAGCGGCTGGGCGCCAATCGTGTGGAAGAACCCGGGGGACACGTAAGCACCGCCTAGCCGCACGACGCCCTCGCCGCCTCTGAGCCCGACCGGCTTCCCACGGATGAACACGAGGCCGTCGAATGCGACGTTCTGTCGCTGCCAGTCCTCGAACGTAGGATACGAGGCGGGCCGGAGGTCGCTCGTCCCGTGCTTCTCGAACAGCATGAAGATTCTATCGGCCTCTCGGTAGGGCAGGGGGCGGAGTAGGACACCGTCCACGATGCTGAACATTGCGGAGATCGCACCGATCCCGAGCGCCAGCGTGAGCACCGCGACGGCGCTGAATCCCGGGCTCTTGACGAGCTGGCGCAGCGCCAGGCGGAGGTCTTGGAGCAGGGCGTCCATGTCAGGTTCCAGGTGTCAGGTGTCTGGTGTCAGGGGCACGGGCCGGCGTCAGAAAAACCTGAAACCTGACACCCGGCACCTGGCACCTATTCGGTTCTCAACGCCACCATCGGATCCACCTTCGTCGCCCGGTGAGCCGGAAGCAAAGCGGCGAGCAGCGCCACGACCCCTAGGAGCAACGGAACGACGGCGAACGTCACAAAATCCGTCGCGGCGACCCCGTAGAGTAGATCGCCGAGGAGACGCGTGCCGGCGAGAGCCGCCGCAAGACCGATCGCGATCCCGACCGCCGCGAGCACAACGACCTGCCTCAACACGAGGCGCACGACGTCCAGCGCTCCGGCGCCCAGCGCCATGCGGAGGCCGATCTCGTGCGTGCGTCTCGAGACCGCGTAGCCCACAACCCCGTAGATCCCGATGGCGGACAGCACGAGTCCGATGCCCCCTAGCAGGCCGAGGAGGATCGTATTGAATCGCGGTTGAGCCAGCGGCGCGGCGAGAAGCTGCTCCATCGGAGCGGCATCAAGGAGCACGACGTCCGCGTCGATGTCCGCGAGCGCCTCCCGCAGCGCCGGAACGATCGGCACCGGGCTTGTTCGCAGGACGAGGTACCTTGGGTAACCGGGGATGCCCTGCCCGAACGGCACGTACACGCTAGGGCGAATCTCCTTGAGTTCGCGGTAGCGCATGTCCCCGGCCACGCCCACAACCGTGCGCCACGGCTCCGGCCAGTCCGGGGGCCCCCACTTGACGCGCTTGCCGATCGGGTCCGCACCGGGCCAGAGGCGCCGTGCGAGGGTCTCATTCACGACCACGACTGGCGCGGAGCCCCGGCGGTCATGCTCGGTCAGAGCGCGTCCCCGCACGATCGGGAGCCCCAGCGTCGTGAAGTAGTTCGGTTCGACACCCTCGTAGTTCAGCACCGGGTTGCTCGCGGCGGCTTCGGCTTCCTGCCCTTCCGCCGTGAAC
Source organism: Gemmatimonadales bacterium (assembly GCA_050733375.1). Classification (GTDB taxonomy): domain Bacteria; phylum Gemmatimonadota; class Gemmatimonadetes; order Gemmatimonadales; family GWC2-71-9; genus DASTHG01. Next base: position 1,885 of record JBOHST010000421.1, on the reverse strand, counting down.
CAAATGTCGTGACCACTGGTACCGGCGAACGGTTCGTTGAGCACGACGGTGGCGGACACGACGCCAGGAATCCCCGCCACTCGCGGGAGAATGCGCGCGAGGAGCGCGTGAATCTGTTCCAGGGTCTGGTACTTGGAGTACGGGAACGCAAGCTCCGCCAGCAGCAGGCGTTCCGGCGGGAAGCCTGGGTCCAGAGCCTGGAGGCGGGCCAGGCTTCTGACCAAGAGACCAGCGCCGATCAACATGAGGAGGGCGAGAGCGATCTGCCCGATTACGAGCCCCTGCCAGGGTCCTCGCGGTATGCCGTTAGTGCCCGCTCCCCGCGTCCCCCTGAGCCAGTTCCCTGGCTGAGTCTGCCCAGCGCCCAGCGCGGGGACGAGCCCGAGAAGTCCCGTCGTGACAAGCGATATTGCCGTCGCGAATGCGAGCACGCGACCGTCGATCCCGACCTCATCCAACCGCGGCAACTCGGCCGGCGCGAGCGCGATCAACGCTTCCGTCCCCCAGCCGGCGATCGCGACGCCGACCGTTCCGCCGAGCAAGCCCAGGACGAACGCCTCGGTCAGGAGCTGGCGTACGAGCCGCCCACGGCTCGCTCCGATAGCCGCACGGACGGCGAACTCTTGTCGCCGGGCTATCCCCCGTATCGTGAGGAGGTTCGCGAGGTTCACGGTCGCGATCACGAGGATCACAGCCACGGCCAAGGTCAGCAGCAACAAGGCCGGACGAACGTCGCCCACGATAACGTCCGCGAGCGACCGAACAACAGCCGTCTGGTTCTCGCCGACCTCGTCACCCTCGGCCTCGATTTGGCGGACGATGCCGTCGAGCTCGGCACGCGCCTGCTCGCGGGTGGCCTCCGGAGCGAGGCGCCCCACGAGGTCGACATGGAGCGACTGCTTGACTCCTGCCCAGAATGGGCGAAGCGCGAACCACATTTCGGATCCGCGAGGGTAGTCGAACCCCTCGGGTGCTACACCCACAATGACGTAAGTCTTTTCCGCCATCCGCAGGCCCTGGCCGACGACTGTCGAATCGCCGCCGAAGAGGCGCTGCCAGAGACCGTGGCCGATCACCGCGACCAGCCCCGCGCCTAGCTGGTCGTCCTCCGGCTGGAGCACCCGCCCGAGCACCGGTCGAGCGCCGAGGACGCGGAAGAAGGTTCCCGTGACAGGCGTCCCGGCGACCGGCACCGCTCCGTCCGGCATGCGGACGACGCGCTCCGACGCCCCCCAATATGGGAGGGCTGCGACGTCCGCGAGCGTACGGCTGCGCCCTCGCACGGCGTCCAAGCTTTCGTAGACGAATGGCATGTGGGGGAACCCCCGCTGGCGGTCTTCCATCCACATCACCAGCACACCGCGCTGCTCCTGCACCGGGAGCGGCCTGAGTAGCACGCCGTCCACCACGCTGAACATCGCGGTGTTCGCTCCGATGCCGAGGCCCAGCGTGAGCACGGCGACGGCCGTGAACGCCGGGTTCTTGGTGAGCTGGCGGAAAGCGTAGCGGAGGTCTTGGAGCAGTGTGTCCATGTTAGGTTCCAGGTGTCAGGTGTCTGGCGTCAGGGGGCACGGGCCGGCGTCAGAAAACCTGAAACCTGACACCCGGCACCTGACACCTATTCGGCTCTCAGAGCCACCAACGGATCCACCCGCGTCGCCTGCCGCGCCGGGAGGTACGACGCCAGCGACGCCGCGAGGGCCAGGACGGCGATCCCGAGACCGAACGCCACCACGTCGCGCGGCGGCACGCCGAAAAGCAGCGTCGCGAAGAGCGGGGTGGCGAGCAGCGTGGCCAGGCCCCCAATCGCAATCCCGATCGTCGTCATCACCAGACCTTCCCGCATGATCAAACGCACTACCGCGTCGCGACCGGCACCCAGCGC
>JBOHST010000420.1:0-4049 GCA_050733375.1 Gemmatimonadales bacterium | reverse complement strand
TGGTGGTCGAAGGCATGGACGTGGTGGATCGCATCTTTGCGGGCTACGGTGAGCAGCCCGAACAGCACCTGATCGAGACACAGGGAAACGCCTACCTCGCTACCCGGTTCCCCCGGCTTGACTCGATCGCCCAAGCCGTGATCGTTACGCCCTAACACCCAACTCCACCCAGGAAGTCGACGAGAGCGAACGCGGAATGCGTCGCCCTCAACTCGGTCGGTAGACCCCCCACACGTCCCGCAGCACGTCGCTGATTTCACCCACGGTCGCACGCATCCGCACCGCCTCGAGCATCCGCGGCATCAGCGGTCCGTCGGATCCCGCGGCCGCGGCGCGGAGCTCGGCTAACGCCCGCTCCACCCCGGCCCGATCTCGCGTGCGTCGCGCCTCGGCAACGCGCCGCTTCTGGGAATGGGCCAGCGCCGAGTAGTCCGGCGCCGAGATTGAGGGGAGGCCCTGCGCGTCGGCGAAGCGGTTGACTCCCACGACGACCTGTTGCTCGGACTCCACCGCCTGCTGTTGCGCGTACGCGCTGCGCGCGATCGCCTCCTGGAAATACCCCTGCTCGATCGCGCGCGCCGCCCCCCCGCGCGATTCGATCTCCTCGACCAGTGCCCGCGCCGAGCGCTCGATGGTGTCGGTCAGACTCTCCACGTAGTAGCTGCCGCCCGTCGGGTCCACGACCGCGGGGACTCCGGTCTCATGGGCCAGCACCTGCTGGGTGCGCAACGCGAGGGTGGCGCTCGCTTGCGTGGGGAGTGCCAGCGCCTCGTCGTACGCGTTGGTATGGAGCGACTGCGTCCCACCCAGCACGGCCGCCAGTGCCTGGATCGCCGTGCGGACCACGTTGTTGAGCGGCTGTTGCGCCGTGAGCGTCGCGCCGCCGGTCTGGGTGTGAAACCGCAGCCGGCTCGCGTCCTCGTTCGCGGCGAAGCGCTCCCGCATCAGCCGGGCCCAGAGCCGGCGCGCCGCGCGGAACTTGGCGACTTCCTCGAACAGGTCGGTGTAGCCCGCGAAGAAGAACGACAGCCGCGGCGCGAAGCGGTTCACATCGAGCCCCGCCGCCACGGCGCGGCGCACGTACTCGAGCCCGTCGGCGAAGGTGAACGCCACTTCCTGCACCGCCGTCGCCCCCGCCTCGCGAATGTGGTAGCCCGAGATCGAGATCGGGTTGACCTTCATCGCTTCATCGGTGACGAACCGGAACACGTCCACGATCAGGCGCAGCGACGGCTCGGGCGGGTAGATGTACGTGCCGCGGGCGATGAACTCCTTCAGGATGTCGTTCTGGATCGTCCCCTGGAGCGCGGCGCGCGGCACGCCCTGCTCTTCGCCCACCACCACGTACATGGCGAGCAGGATCGACGCGGTTGCGTTGATGGTCATCGACGTCGAGACCCGGTCCAGCGGGATCTCGTGGAACAGCCGCTCGAGGTCGTCCACCGTGTCGATCGCAACCCCGGCCCGGCCCACCTCCCCTTCGGCCATCGGGTGGTCGGAGTCGTAGCCCATTTGCGTCGGCAAGTCGAACGCAACCGAGAGACCGGTCTGCCCCGCGGCGAGCAAATGGCGGAACCGGGCATTCGTCTCCTCGGCGGTCCCGAACCCGGCGTACTGGCGCATCGTCCATAGGCGGCCGCGGTACATCGTGGGATGGACGCCGCGCGTGAAGGGGAACGCGCCGGGACTCGCGAGGTCGTTCTGTGGATCGCCCGACCAGTCGCCGGGACCGTACACGGGCCGGCGCTCGCTCACCGGGCCGGCGCCTCTTTCGACAGCAGGCGCAACGCGAGCGCGACGTCACGTATGCTGCCGATGATGAGCGGGGTGCGCTGATGGAGGTTCTGGGGAGGGATGTCGAGGATCGCCTGCCGGCCGTCGGTGGCCGCTCCGCCGGCCTGCTCCACGACCAGGGCGAGCGGCGCCGCCTCGTACAGCAGCCGCAGCTTGCCGTGCGGCGATTTCTTGTCGGCGGGATAGAGAAAGATCCCACCGGAGAGCAGGTTGCGGTGAAAATCCGCGACGAGCGAGCCGATGTACCGCGCATTCCTCGCCTCGACCTGGGGCGCGCCATTCTTGAACGCGGTCACTATCGCCTGCACGCCGTCGCTCCAGCGGTTCCAGTTGCTCTCGTTCACGCTGTAGTACTTCCCGACTTCCGGAATGCGGATATTGGGGTGGGACAGCAGGAACTCGCCGATCGACGGCTCGAGCGTAAAGCCGTGCACGCCGTGCCCGGTGGTGTACACGAGCATCGTGCTGGAGCCATAGAGGATGTAGCCCGCGGCGATTTGAGTCCTGCCCGGCTGGAGACAGTCGACCAGCGTGCCCGGCCCGCCCTCCGGGGTCACGCGCCGGTGGATCGAGAAGATCGTTCCGATCGAGACGTTGACGTCGATATTGGACGAGCCGTCGAGCGGGTCGTACAGCAGGACGTACTTGCCGACGGGCCGCCCGGGGGGCACCGGCACTGGCTCCTCGTCCTCCTCCGAGGCCAGCACGCAGGTGCGGCCGGTGTGCTGCACGCTGTTGCGCACCGTTTCATTCGCGAACACGTCGAGCTTTTGCTGCAACTCGCCCTGGACGTTGACGGTTCCCTCGTCGCCCAGGACGTCGCCCAACCCGGCGCGGCGCACGTGGCGCGAAATGATCTTGGCCGCGAGGCAGAGATCGTACAGCAGGTTGGACAGCTCCCCCGTCGCTTCCGGGAACAGCCGTTCCTGCTCGATGATGTATCGCTCAATCGTGACGACGGAAGTCGAGGTGTGCACGGTGGCCGTCAGTGGTGAAAGTGATCGTCCCCAGCTGGTCCGTTCTGCGCGTCGTCACGTGGTGCTGCATGAGTCGGGCCAGCACCGACGACGCAGGATGCCCATAAGTGTTGCGCGCACCGACACTGATCACCGCCTCCCGCGGCGCCAGCTCGTCGAGCCAGGCGTCGGACGTCGCCGTCGGCGAGCCATGATGGCCCACCTTGAGCAAATCGACCCGGCCGACCCGCCCGCGCAACCGGTCCTCCACCGCCAACCCGGCATCGCCCATGAAGAGCAGCCGGGTGGCGCCGTAGGTCACGAGCAACACGACGCTTTCCTCGTTCACGTCTTCCTGCCAGGCGAGCCAGCCGCTGTCGGGACTCAGCACCTGGAAGGTCACGCCGTCCAGCTCCAGACGGTCGCCGGTGCGCGCCGGGTGCCAGGTGGCCCCCGCGCGCTCGACGTCCGCAAGGAACTCGAGGTAGACCGGTCGGCCGAGCGGCTCCCCGGGCTCCAGCACCACCTTGGGGCGCAGCGCTTCGATCACGGCAGACAGGCCGCCGACGTGGTCCTCGTGGCCGTGCGTCGCCACGACGAGCGCCAACGCGCCGGCTCCCAGGCGCCGCAGAAACGGCAGCACGACTCGGCGCCCGGCGTCGCCCCTCGGCGTGCGCGGCCCGCCGTCGATCAACACCCAATGTCCGGCGGGCGTGCGCAGTGCGGCCGCGTCCCCCTGCCCGACGTCGAGAAAATGTACGGTGAGGACGCCGTCGCTGTCACGGGGCGCGCGCCACAACAGTGAGCCCCAGCACACGACGGCCAGGACGAAAGCGACGCGCGCCGTGAGCAGCCACGGACGGCGCGGCGCGTGCCACAACCACCACGCCACCGCCAGCACGGCCATCCAGAGGAGGGCGACGGGCCACCCGGGCGGCGAAATGACGTGTCCACCCGGTACCGCCGCCGCGAGCCCGGCAACGACGTCCAGCAACGCGAGGACAAGTCCCGACCCGGCAGCGAGCAGCGCCCCGAGGGCCGGGACCACCGCTGAGAGCGCGAGCGCGAAAATCACGCCCGGCACCGCGACCGCGCCAAGGGGAATCGCGATGAGGTTGGCGAGCGCGCCGATCGGCGCCACGGTGCCGAAGGTGAACGCGGTGATCGGTGCCGTCACGAGGGTGGCCGCGACGGCGGGCGCCAGGAGCTTGAGCAGCGCGGGCCGCGAGACCGCGCGCTCCGCCCAGATGACGGCGGCGATGGCCGCCACCGACAACCAGGCGCCCACCGACTGCATGG
>JBOHST010000419.1:0-16657 GCA_050733375.1 Gemmatimonadales bacterium | reverse complement strand
GTCGAGTTCGAAATGCAGCCGGTGGCGCTCGAGCTGTCGCTCGCGGGAGCGGTCGCGCAGCGCGCGACGCGACCAGCCCCCGTGACCAGCTACAACCTGTTTCAGGCGGTCGTCCATCGACCCGATGTCGCCACCGACACGGCATTCCTGGCCGCTCATCCGGAATTCGCCGGTACCACGGTCCGGGTCGATGGCGTCTTCAGCCACGCTGGTGCGCGCCGCGACTTCACTTACACCACGGCCTGGGCCGAGCGCCAGGAACTCGCGATCGACCCGCCGGTGGCGGTCGCGGTCGGCGAGTCGTTGCACGTCACGCTGCGTGTCGACGTCGCGTCCTGGTTCCGGCAGGCGGACCGGAAAGCCCTGGTCGACCCCGCCACCACCGGTCCCGGCGGGCCGCATGAGGCGCTCGTCCGGGACAACATTCGCACGTCGCTCAAGGTGTTCCGCGACGAGAACGGGGATGGCCTGGAGGATCCGGACGGCGGCTGAGCGAGGGTTGTCACGGTCGGCGGGGAGAGCGAGATTCACCGGGCATGACCACCATCTGGATCGACGGCAAATACTACGATCGCGACACGGCCGTGGTCAGCGTGTTCGACCACGGCCTGTTGTATGGTGATGGGGTGTTCGAGGGGATCCGCGCCTATGCGGGGCGAATCTTCCGGCTCGAGGCACACCTCGACCGGCTGTATGGCTCCGCCAAGGGGATTTGCCTCGAGATCCCCCTCACCAGGGCCGACATGGCGGCGATGGTGGGCGCGGCGTTCGCCAGGAGCGCCATGCGAGACGCCTACCTGCGGCTGGTGGTCACGCGCGGCGTGGGCGACCTGGGTCTCGACCCGCGCAAGTGCCCGAAACCGTCTATCATCTGCATTGTGGACACCATCAGGTTGTGGCCGCAGGAGTGCTACGAGCGCGGGCTCGTCTGCCTCACCGCCGCCACCCCGATCAGTCACAAAGAGAGTCTCTCGCCGCGCATCAAGTCCCTGAACTATCTCGCCCACATCCTCGCCAAGATCGAGGGCATCGCCGCGAGTGTAGACGAGGTGGTCATGCTCGATTCGGCGGGGTACGTCGCGGAGGCGAGCGGCATGAACTTGTTCGCCGTCCTGAACCATACCTTGCGGACACCGCCTCCCTACAGCGGCATCCTGCGCGGGGTCACCCGGGACGCGGTCATCGAGTTGGCGCGTGACGCCCGGTATGCGGTGGAGGAGCTGCCGCTCAATCGCTACGACCTCTACACGGCCGATGAGGTGTTTCTCACCGGGACGGCCGCCGAGGTGGTCGGGGTCAGTCGGCTGGACGGCCGCTCTATTGGGGCTGGCGCTTCCGGCCCCATCACGCGGGATCTGGCAGCCCGTTTCCGGGCCCTCGCAACGGGCGGCGACTAGCCCCTGGCGGGCACGTTTTTCCGTCAGAAGCGTCTCAACCATTGACTGGACTTGTGGTTACGCCCATATTGGGCCGCCCCTGGGACCCAGGCTCTTGCCGGCGAGGTGAGCCATGCCATGGCGCGTAATTGCCGATGGGGACGAGGTTTGGCACGTGGCCGCGGTAGCGGAACGACGGCCACACATGGTCTCGTGGCAGTTGGTTCTTTCCTTCCGCGGGACTTCTGGCAAGGTGCGGGACCGTGCCTTCTGGGCACCGTTCCCCCTTGAGGCGACCACCAAGTCGGCACTGTTCCTGCAAGCAGAACAGATCCCAGATCGGGCGCTGGCGAGCTTCCTCGCCGGGCGTGTTGCGTGAACTCAGTGGCGCTGCAGGACTTACGACGCGTGGTCGCGGCAATGGAGCGGCTTCGCGGGCAGCAGATCCGGGACGTGACGGTGCGTTCAGACCTGCGGCACCTGAAAGTGGAGCTCCAAGGCGGGCTGATCCTGGTGATCTCCGCCGAACGGGACGACCAGGGGCGGCCGCATATGGAAGTCGACGTGGTGGAGGCGGCCCAGGACGCCGCGGCGAGACAGCAGATCGAGGTGCACTTTGATTGACGCTTCGGGCCTTACCGGAAGACCCGCCGTTGCGGACCGGATGCGCTTTCAGGTATTCGGGTTCGACCGGCTCCCGAGCGGGACCTGTCGGGCGCGGGTGCAGTTGTCGTGGATCGATGGCCGGGAGTTCGTGGGGGAGTGTGAAGGGGTGACCTCCCAGGCCGGTGAGCTGCGCTGCTCGGCTGAGGCAGCGCTGCGGGCCTTGGAGCAGGCGGTCAACCCCGACGTCGAACTCGAGCTGCTGGGCGTGAAAGCGGTACGGGCGTTCGACGCCACGGTGGTGATTGTGAGCCTCTCAGTGCGCTCGGAAGGCAATGTCTGGCGCATGGTCGGGTCGTACCTGACGGAGACCGACCCGCCGCGCGGTGCGGCATTGGCGGTCCTCAACGCGACGAACCGCGTGTTGGGCAACTACGTAACCACACGGTGACTATGGATCCGAGACAGCGTCTGCATCCGAGTGCCGGCCGGGTCAATCGGCCGTCCGCCGCTTTCCTGTCCTTGCTCGTGTGCGCCGCCTGTGCCGGCGGCCAGCCGCGCGCTCCGATGGCTCCAATGCCGACGCCGAGCGCGGCACCGGTGGCTGGCCTCGGGATTGGGGCCGCACCGGAGTCCACCGCGACGCGTCGTGACAGCGCCCCTCCGGCCGCAACGGTGCGCGGCGAGGAGGTCGAGCGCGAGGCGGTGCGCTTGTTCGGTCCGGCAGGACGCGAAATCGTCCGCGACGTTGCGGCGGGCGGCAGCACCGTGACGTACGACATCGATGTCTCGACCTATGCCGCCAACCGCCGTGTGCTCCAGTACCTCGAATTCTTCCAGGTCGATGCGCGCGATCGGTTCGCCATCTGGCTGTCCCGCCTCAATCGCTACGAAGGGATGATTCGCGCGCGCCTCCGGGCCAAGGGATTGCCGGAGGACCTGGTGTATCTCACCCTGATCGAGAGCGGGCTGTCCAACTCGGCGGTGAGCCGCGCGCGCGCGGTGGGGATGTGGCAGTTCATTTCCGGCACCGCCCGCATGTACGGGCTCACGGTGGATCCCTGGGTGGATGAGCGCCGCGATCCGTTCAAGGCGACCGACGCGGCCGTGAACTTCCTGTCCGACCTGGTCAATCGCCTCGGCAGCGTGTATCTCGCGGCCGCGGCCTACAATGCCGGGGAAGGACGCATCACACGCGGCGTGCGGCGGCTCCCGGGCGAGGCGGATTCGCTCTCGGATGAGACCTTCTTCCAGCTGGCCGACCGGCGCTACCTGCGCCGCGAGACCCGCGATTACGTGCCCAAGCTCATCGCGGCGGCACTGGTCGCGAAACAGCCGGCGCGCTACGGCTTCACGGATCTGCAGTATCTGCCGCCGCTGCAGTTCGACGAGGTACGGGTCCCCGACGCCACGGGCCTCGATGTGATCGCGCGGCTCGCCGACACCACCATCGCGGCGCTGCTCGAGCTGAATCCGCAGTTTGTGCGCGGCGTGACGCCGCCGGGTCGCGAGGCGACGGTGCGCGTGCCGCGCGGGCGTGGGACGATCGTGGCGGAGCGATACGACACGCTATCGGCGAGCTCCCGGACCACCTTCGTGGACCATTACGTGACGCGCGGACAGACGCTCTCGGAGATTGCGCGCCAGTATCGCGTGTCGGTGACGATGATTCAGGGGGCCAACCCCTCGCTGAAGCCCCGGGCGCTGCGGGTCGGCCAACGCCTCATCATTCCGATGAACGGTCGCATCGTGCCGCTGTCGGCGTGGTCCGCCCCGGTGGATCCCATGCCACGCCGCGTCGCCAGGACGGGCACCACGGCGTCGCACCGGGTCAGAAGCGGTGAGACGGCGAGCCGGATCTCGCGACGCTACGGCGTGGGGCTGCGGGCGCTGCTCGACTACAACGGGCTCGACATGGATTCGGTCATCAAGCCGGGGCAGATACTGCGCATCCCCTCACGCTGACCACCCGGAAGAGCCAGACCCGAGCAGTCGAGCACCAGAGCAGACACACGAGAGGCCAGGGGGATTCCCCTGGCCTCTCGTCTGTCGTGGGGGTCCGGCGGGCTATTCCGCGGACGGCGGCGGCTGGCGGCGATAACCCTTCATGACGGAGCTGGAGTACCCGTTGCGAGGGTCCACTCCCGCGTTCAGCAGCTCCTGGACCCTGGCCGGTCCCCGATTGTACGCGAGCAGCGCATGCTCGAGATCGTTGTCGTAGCGCTCCAGCAGGTCATGCAGGTAACGGAAACCCAGCCGGAGATTCGTGCCCCGGTCGTACAGCCGTTCCGTGGACAACCCCGGCTCGTAGAGCCGAGCGGTGCTGGGCAGGATCTGGGTCAGGCCGATCGCCCCCGCTGAACTCCGCGCGCGCAGATCGAATCGGGACTCGACCCTGACGAGCCGGAAGGCCAGGCTGGGCTCGATGCCCTCGGCCAGGGCGATGTCGTTGATCGCTTCGGCCAGGTCGGCGGGCACGTCGTAGTGGCTGGAGTATTCGATCACGGCATTGGCGCGATCGAGCTGGAGCCGCGCGACCGATAGCTCGCCCCGCACCGACTCCAACTGCTGCGACAGCGCTTGCAGCTCGCTCAGCAGGGCAGGCGCCGTGGACGCCGGGTGCTCGTTGGCGGCGGCACGACTCGCCCAGCCGCCGATGCTCGACACCAGCAGCGCGCCAAGCACGATCAAACCGCCCTGCAGCTTCCGCGATGCGCTCATAACCCTCATGGGTTCAAGTTCCTGCACCGCCGGCCACTCGGCCGGACGGCGGACTGCTCGGGTGTCAGGTGCGGCGCCAATCCCCGCGCGATCCACCCGTTTTTTCGACCAGCCGCACCGCAAAGATCTCCATCGCTCGGTCGGCGCTCTTCACCATGTCGTAGACTGTCAGCAACGCCACGGACACGGCCGTCAGTGCTTCCATCTCCACGCCGGTGCGCCCGACGACTCGGACCGCGGCTCGCATGCGCACCCCCGGCAAGCTTTCATCCAGACTGCCCCGGACCTCTACGTGGTCGAGCCCGAGCGGGTGACACAGCGGGATCAGCTCGGCGGTCCGCTTCGCCGCCATCGTTCCGGCCATCTCGCTCACGGCGAGCACATCGCCCTTGGCCACCGCCTGATCTGCCACGAGCCGAAACGCATCGGCCGACATCCGGATCGCGCCTTCTGCGGTCGCGGAGCGCGCCGTCACGGCCTTCGCGCCCACGTCCACCATGCGAGCGCGTCCCGCGTCATCGAGATGCGCCAGCGCCATCACGCTTCCGCCATGCTGTCGGCGAGCACCGCCGCGAGCAGTTGCGGGTTCACATTGCCCTGCGCGTGCTCGCGGGCATCCATCACCAGGGCGATCGCGGCGGCGATCCGACGGGTGTCGCCCCCCGCGCGCGCCTCGCGGCGCAACCGCTCCAACAGGCCGTCCAGCATGTCGGTGAACCCCCCGCGGGCCTGGAAGGGGGTCTGCCGCAGCGCCGCCGCATACCGGTCGGCAGGTTCGCCCAAGGTGGCGAGAAACCCAGCTGCCGCGTCTCCCCGCCCGGTTCCGGACGATTCCGTACGGGCAAGAACCCTGCCGATACAGCCCTCGGCCTCATCGACCCAGCGATCCGGGTTAGGGAGGTCAGGAAGCTCATTCTGTATGAAAGATGTCACGACACTGTCCGGTACTCGGTTGAGCCGGACGCGCACAACGCGCGAAAGGATCGTAGCAAGCAAGGCACTCGACTCGACCGCAGTGAGGACGAAGACCGTGTCGGCCGGAGGCTCTTCCAGGGCCTTCAGAAGGGCGTTTCCGGCCTCCGGGCTGCCTCGTTGCGGCACGAGACGCTCCGCATCACCCAGGATGAACACCTTACGTCGGGCGATTGCCGGGGTCAGATTGAGGCGTCTGTGCAACAGTCTTACGGCGGCAATGCTGTGCACAGCCATTCCAGAAGGCGGTTCGTACAGCGGGCGCTCCCGCCGCAGCGCCAGCTCTTCTCCCAGCGCCGCTTCCACCACCTCGACCTGCTTGTCGGCATCCGCCCCCTTCTTGTTTGGCTCGAGCGGGATGAACCAGTGCAGATCGGGGTGGGACAGCGTGGACACCAGGCGGCAGGCCCGGCACGTCCCACACGCTTCGCTTGCCTTACCCTGCTCGCACAGCAGCGCCTGCGCGAGCCAGAGCGCCAGGCGCTGCTTGCCGACACCCCGTGGGCCCTCGAAGAGGAGTGCCTGGGGCAGCCGACCGGCGCGTAGGGCGCCGGAAAGGTGCGTTCGGACTAGCTCGTGACCGTACAAAGGGCGAAGAGGCATGGCGGAATCTAGTGGCCGGCCCGTCAATCGCTGGCGACTTTTGATGTAACTTCATCTGCAGCAAGCACTTACGAATTGCTACCGGGGCTTGTCATAGTGCAACATCAGGTGGGATATGCGCTTATGCAGATAAGTGAGCACACACTCATTATTGTCTTGTGTCAGGGAGACGACAGGACTTCGCGGAGCTTGCGAATCAGGTCCTCGGGGGCGAACGGTTTTTGGAGGAACGCGGTGCCGGCCTCGCGGACTCCCTGGAGCACCGTGGCGTCGTCTGTGTAGCCGGAGCTGAAGAGTACGCGCACGGTGGGTCGGCGCTTGGCGAGGCGGCTCGCCAGCTCAGGCCCGCCCATCCCCGGCATCACCACATCAGTGAGCAGCACGTGGATTGGTCCCGGGTGCCGTTCGGCAAGCGCCAGGGCCTCGGCGCCGTCAGCGGCCGGCAGCACACAATAGCCGTTCGCCTCCAGGGCCCGGCGCGCGAACTGACGCACGGCTGTCTCGTCTTCGACCAGCAGCACGGTCTCCGATCCCTTTCCCGCCGCCGGCAGCGGCCCTGGGGCTTCGGGCGCCGCCACGGGCCCCGTGGCCGGGGGCAGGTAAATGCGAACCGTCGTGCCGTTCCCCGGTTTCGAGTCGACGTAAATGAACCCACCGTTCTGCTTGACGATGCCGTACACCGTCGCGAGCCCGAGTCCGGTCCCCTTGCCGAGCTCCTTGGTGGTGAAGAACGGCTCGAATAGATGCGCCCGTGCCTCCTCCGAGAGGCCGCCTCCGGTGTCGCTGACGGAGAGATGGACGTAGGAACCGGGAGGGGCGGGCGGTTGGTTTTCCGGCTGCCGCGCGTCGAGCACCACGGCCGCGGAGCGGATCGTGATACGGCCCGATTGCGGCATCGCGTCGCGGGCATTGACCACGAGGTTCAGCACGACCTGCTCGAGCTGACCGGGATCGCTGCGCACGGCGATGGGTTGGGGGGTGAGCTCGAGTAGGAGGTCGATGTCTTCGCGGATCAGCCGGCGCAGCATCGAGTCGAGGTTGCGGACCGCCTCGTTGACATCGATCACCTTGGGCGCGACGACCTGACGGCGACTGTAGGCGAGGAGTTGTCGGGTGAGGTCGGCGGCCCGCAACCCGGCCCGGCGGATTTCTTCGAGGTCCTCGCGCACCGGATGCGTCGCTTCCACTTCCCGCAGCGCGAGCTGGGCCGAGCCCAGGATCGCGGTGAGCAGATTGTTGAAATCGTGGGCGATGCCGCCGGCGAGCCGTCCGACGGCTTCCATCTTCTGCGCCTGGCGGAGCTGGGCCTCGAGCCGGCGCTGCTCGGTGATGTCCCGGGCCAGCGTCAGGTTGGCCCGATGCCCGCCAAAATCGATCGTGTGCGCGACGATTTCGGCCTCGAGCAGGCTGCCGTCTTTGCGCCGGTGGACCCACCCGCTCGTCATTTCGGAGACGTTCGGGTGGGTCTGCAAATAGTCCCGGAACTTCGCCACCTCCTCCGGGGGACGCAGGTCGAAGATCGTCAGCGCAAGAAACTCCTCACGGGAGTAGCCATAGCGCGCGATCGCCGCTTGATTGACCGCCAGGAACTGGAACGTCTCGCAGTCATAGACGTACATCGCCTCGGCATTGGCCTCGAACAGCATCCGATACTTCTGCTCGTTCTCTTGCAGCTGACGTTCCAACAGGCGGCGTTTGGTGACGTCGCGCGACAAGATCAACCGTGCCTGCCGCCCGGCAAACTCGATCGAATCCGTCAGGATCTCCACGTCGATCGTGGCGCCGTCCTTCTTCCGGTGGTGCAGGGCGGCGCGAGTGACGGCCCCTTCGCGGGGCCCGGACAAGAGGCTGTCGAGCGTCGCATGATCGGCCGCCGGGTGAAGGTCGTACACCGTCATCTGAAGGAATTCGGCCTCCGTGAAGCCGTAACTCGTAACCGCGGCCTGGTTCACGGCCAGGATCCGATGGGAGTCGTGATCGTAGACCCACATCGGCTCAGGGTTCGCTTCGAACAGCAGCCGATACTTCGCCTCGCTGTCGGCAAGCTGCTGCTCCGCGGCCTTGCGCTCGATGACGAGCGCGATCTGCGTCGAGACGAACTCGAGGATCTGGCGCTCCCGCTCGCCATAGCGGACCCCGCTCGAATAGGTCTGGACGGCGATCACCCCGACGGTACGGCCGGCCGTCTTGAGGGGGACTCCTACCCAGTCCAGCGACGGCGTCCCGATGAGCTCCACTTCCCCCTGTTCCACCAGGGAGTTGTAGACGTCGGGGGTCGCGAGCAGCGGCGTGCCGGTGCGCAGCACGTATTCGGTCAATCCCCGACCGAGCGGCTTGGCGGGGAAGCCCGCGTCGAATTCGTCCTCGAAGTAGGGGAAGGACAGGGTTCGGGTCGGTTCGTCGTACAGCGCGATGTAGAGGTTGCGGGCGGGCATCAGCCCGCCGACGATCGTGTGGACACACTCGTATAACTCGGGAAGGGTGCCGGCCGTGTTCGCAGCCTCCGAGATCCGGTACGTGGCCGACTGGACCTCCTCGGCTCGGCGCCGCTCGGTGACGTCCCGTTGCGTGCCCCAGACCCGCACCAGCGCGCCGTCCTCGACGAACCCGACGGAGTTGCTGATGAATACGCGCTTGACGCCGCGACTATCGAATTCGTGGTATTCCGCATCGAGGTCGCGGTTTCCGGCCCGCACGAAGTTCCGCATCGCTTTGAAATTGTGCGGATCGGTTTGGTCGAGGAACTCGTAGATGTGCCGGCCGACGATCTGCTCGGGTCGGTCGAACCCGTACATCTGAGCCAGCACGGCGTTGCACTCGGCAAGTACGCCCGTGGCGTACTGGAGGCGGATCTGCTCCTCCACGGGCGAATTCACGGGCACGGGCGGCTGGTGCTCGATGCGGAACACGCCTTCCGACGTGTGGGTGATGAACGCCCGGTAGCGCTCCTCGCTTTCGCGCATCGCCCGTTCGGCGCGCGCCCGGGCGGTCACATCGCGGAAGCTCCACACGCGCCCCACCGCCACGCCGTCGAGCCGCTGCGGCAGTGAGAACCGCTCGAAGATACGGCCGTCCTTGAACTCGAGCATGTCGAAACTGGCGGCATCAGGGTGCGCATAGAGCTCCCGCACCTTGGCGAGGAACTGCTCGGCGTCGACGATCTGGTCGACCACGTGGTTCAGCGCCTGGTCATCGTCCCCCGAGTCGAGAATCGGTTGGGGAATCCGCCACAGCTCCACGAACCGCCGGTTGTACGAGACGATCCGGCCCGCTCCGTCCACGACGAGAATCCCGTCGGTGGTGGACTCCAGCGTGGACTGGAGCAGCGAGACCGTGCGGCGCGCCTCGGCTTCGGCGGCGTTGCGCGCCGTGATGTCCCGGTAGGTGACCACGATGGCCCCCACCGCGGGGTCGTGAAGCCGGTTGACGCCCACGCCCTCGATATCGCGCCACGACCCGTCCTTGTGCCGGTAGCGCACGGCCGTGGTGATCGGCTCGGTGGCCCGCTCGAGCAAGCCCGCGAACAGATCCTGCACCCTCGCCAGATCATCCGGGTGCAGCAGCTCGAAGGCGTTGCGGCCGACCAGCTCCTCCACGGGGTACCCGAGGAGCCTGGTGGCGGGGGGCGACGTATACAGGATAGTTCCGGCCGCGTCGAGCAAGGCAATGACGTCGGAGCTCTGCTCGAGCAGGGCCCGGAGCAGGCCCCCGGTGAAAGGTGACGCGACGTCGGCGGCTGCCTCTCGGACGGCGGCGGACTCGGAGGGCTGGGATGGTGGCGTCACAGACTCAATCTAAGCTCCCGAGGAGGGACTCGAACCCCCGACCCGCCGGTTAACAGCCGGCTGCTCTACCAACTGAGCTACTCGGGATTGGAAGCTGTCAGCCGTCAGTCATCAGCCGTCAGCGTGTGGGGCGGAAATATCATCATGCGGTGCATGGAGTTCAACCGGAGTGGGTCGGCTGATGGCTGACGGCGGAGGGCCGACGCTCTGCAGGCACCTCCGCCAGCACCATGCCCGCGAGAATCAGACCGCCACCCATCCATTGGACGGGAGACAACCGCTCTCCGATGATCAGCCAGGACGTGGCGGCGGCGCACAATGCCTCGAGGCAGAAAATCAGCGCGGCGCGGGCCGAGCTCATGTGCCGTTGGGCATGCAGCTGGAGCGCCAGCGCCACGATCGTCGGGAACACGGTTGCGTAGGCGAGGCCGAGCGCGAACCCCGAGGTCCACTGCACGCGCGACTGCTCGAGCAACGCCGCTCCGATTCCGGCGAGCAGGGCGGTGCCCGCGATCTGCATCCAGACCAGACGCCACACATCGAAGCGTCGTGACAGCACCGCGACCGTCACGATCTGACCGCCGAACAGCACTGCGGTGACGAGGGTCCAGAGGTCGCCGCGGTTGACGCCACCCGCTGCCGGTGCGGCGAGGTAGAACAGCCCCACCGTGGCCACGATCAGGGCCGCCGCGAGCGACCAGCGTGGCCGCTCGCGCAGCGCGGCGGCCGCCATGATCGGCGCGAGGACCGATGAGAGCGCCACGATGAACGCCGAGCGCGACGGCGTTGTCGTCACGAGCCCGACGGCCTGCGTGAGGAACCCGATCCCGGTTTGCAGCGCCAGCACAACGCCGCCGGTCAGCTCGGCGCGGCTGAACGGACGGGTGAGCCGCGCCAGGGGTGTCGTGAGCACCGCCGCCGCCGTGAAGCGCAGCGCGACAAACGTCAGCGGGGTGGCGTAGGCGAGCGTCTGTTTGATCACCACGAAGCTCAAGCCCCAGATGAGCGTCGCGGCGAGCAACAGCCCGTCCGCCCGCCGCGGCGTCACGCGACGAGATCCTGGAGGTAGCGACCGGTGACCGATTCGGCGGCACGGGCGACCGCTTCGGGCGTGCCGGCGGCGACCACGCGGCCGCCCTCGGCGCCGGCGCCCGGACCCAGGTCCACGATCCAGTCGGCGCGCTTGATGACATCGAGGTGATGCTCGATCACCAGCACCGTGTGGCCGGCGTCCACCAGGCGGTCGAGCACCCGGCACAAGGTCCGCACATCGTCGAGGTGGAGTCCGGTGGTCGGCTCGTCGAGGATGTACAATTGCCGGCGCCGCCCACTCGCGGGCGAGCTCCGCGTCCCGGCGAGGGTCAGCTCGCGGGCGATCTTGAGGCGCTGCGCTTCGCCGCCGGAGAGCGTCGTGGCCGGTTGCCCGAGGCGCAGGTAGCCGAGCCCAACCTGCTGCAGCTGCCACAGGGCTCGAGCGAGACGCGGCTGCTTGTGGAACCGGCGCAACGCGAGATCCACGGTCCACTCGAGCACGTCGTGGATCGAATGGCCGTCGAGCTTCACGTCCAGCACCTCGCGTTTGAACCGTTTGCCCCCGCAGATCTCGCAGGGGACGAACACGTTCGCCAGAAACACCATTTCGACCAGTACGTGCCCGGCGCCCTCGCACGCCTCGCAGCGGCCGCCCGGAACGTTGAACGAGAAGGTGCTGGGGGTGTAGCGCCGCTCGCGGGCGCGCGGGAGGGCCGCGAACAGCTGCCGCAGCTCATCGAAGGCCTTCACGTAGGTGACGGGATTGGACCGGGGGGTGCGCCCGATCGGGGACTGGTCGATGAGCACCACGTCGCCGATCGCCTCCCAGCCCTCGAGCGCGGCCACCTCGCCCACCGCTTCGCCGAGGTGCTCCTTGGCGCTATGGCTGCCCTTGAGTCGGCGCTCCAGCTGGCGAAACAGCACGTCGTGCACCAAGGTGGACTTGCCGGACCCCGATACGCCGGTCACCACGGTCAGGGTGTGCAGCGGCAGCTGGACGTCCACGCCGCGGAGGTTGTGCAGCCGGGCGCCCCGCACCGTAAGCCAGCGCGCGGCCGGCCGTCGCGCCGAGGGGACGCCGATGCGCTTCTCCCCCGAGAGATACTGCCCGGTGAGCGTCCCGGCGGTGCGCACGCCCTCGGCCGGACCCTGATAGACGACCGCGCCTCCCGCGGCCCCGCTCCCGGGGCCAAGTTCCACCATCCAATCGGCGATCGCCATTGCGGCCGGGTCGTGCTCCACCACCACGACGGTGTTGCCGCCGTCGGTGAGCCGCCGCAGCAGACGCAGCAGACTCTCGATGTCGCTCGGGTGCAGTCCGATGGACGGCTCATCGAGCACGTACAAGGTGTTCGTGAGGCGCGAGCCGAGGGCATTGGACAGCGCAATGCGTTGGGCTTCGCCTCCCGACAGGCTGCGTGTTAGCCGGTCCAGCGAGAGGTAGCCGAGGCCCACGTCCACCACAAACGACACGCGCGCCGTGAGCTCCGCCAGCAGGTGCTGGGCGACGGCCTGCTGAAACGGGGACAAGGCAAGCCCTGCAACCCACTGCTGCAGCTCGGTCGCGGTCAGCGCGGCAACGTGGGCGATGGACCGCCCGGCGATCCGCACCGCGAGGGCCTCAGGCTTGAGCCGCGCTCCGCCGCACGCCGGGCAGGTCTTGGCGAGCTGATACTGCCGCAGGAACACGCGGATGTACTGCTTGTAGCGCTTGGTCTCGAGCCGCTCGAGGAACGGGAAGATGCCGAGGTAGCGGCCGGTGGCGCCATGCAGCAGGAACGCGCGTTCCCGTTCGCCGAGATCGCGCCACGGCCGGTCGGTGGGAATGCCCTTGGCGCGCGCCGTTTCGCGCAGCAGGCGGCGGCGTCCTTCGTAGCGCGGCTTGGTCCAGGGGTCGAGCGCCCCGTCAGCGAGACTGCGCGCCGGCTCCGGCACGATCAGCGACTCGTCGTACTCGAGCACGGCGCCGAAGCCGTTGCACCCCGGGCAGGCGCCGCGTGGGTTGTTGAACGAAAACAAGGCCGGGGTCAGGGCGGGGGCCGGCGTGCCGCACGCGGAACAGGTGGGGTGAGCCGAGAAGCGACGGGCGTCGCCGTTGGCCAGCGCCACAGCGACGCCTTCCCCCTCGCCGAACGCCGTCGCCACCGCGTCGGCGAGCCGGCCTCGATTGGCGCCGCTGGCGGCAAGCCGGTCCACGATGACGAGGACCTCACGTCCCGCGCGCACGCGCGCGTCCGCGATCGGCGTGTCGAGCCGCAGCACCTCGCCGTCCACTCGAGCGCGGACGAACCCCGCCGCCACGAGTTGGGCGGCGGCGTCCACGTCGGGGCGGTGGGCCGAGGGAGGCAGGGGGAACGTGATGACTATTGCGGATTGGGGATTGTGGATTGGGGAATGTGTTGGGCGAGCTGCGCCCTGTGATTCCACGATCCGCAATCCCCCCTCCGCAATCAGCTCATCCACCACGTCCTGGACCGTGTCGACTTTCACCGCCGCGTCGCAGCGCAGGCAGTGCGGGGTGCCGACCCGCGCCCACAGCAGCCGGAGGAAATCGTAGATCTCAGTCGCGGTCCCGACCGTCGAGCGGCTGGACGTGGTCGGGTTCTTCTGCTCGATCGCCACCGCCGGCGAGAGTCCCTCGATGGAGTCGACCAGCGGCTTCGGCATGCGCTCCAAGAACTGCTTGGCGTACGTCGACAGCGACTCGATGTAGCGGCGCTGCCCTTCGGCATACAACGTGTCGAACGCGAGCGAGCTCTTGCCCGACCCGGAGGGGCCCGTGATCACCGTGAGGGCGCGCCGGGGCAGCTCCACGGTGATGCCCTGCAGGTTGTGCTGTCGTACGTTGCGGAGGACCACGCGGTCGGGAGCGGCACGCATAACCGGAGAAAGCTAACCTACTCCCCGGTCCTCCCCAGGCGTCGTACTTTTGCGGACCCCATGGCGCTCGCCCTCACCCCGCGGCTGTTGCGCCGCGGCCTCGAGCTGTTCGCCCTCCTCTCCGTCCTCGGCGTCGCGGGGCTGCTGGTGTACGGAGACAATTTCCAGGCCTTCCTTGGCGCCCTGCTCGGGCTGCACTGGGGGTGGCTCATGGTGGGACTCGGTCTGGCGTCGATGGACTGGGTCGGCGGGGGGACCCGGCTCTGGGTCGTCGCGCGACACGTGCATCCGGCGGTACGCTGGCGCGACATGGTGATTTCCGGCGGGATGAGCGCCTGGGGCGCGTACGTGACGCCGTTTCAGAGCGGCGCGGGCCCGATGATGATGTGGACGATGCGGCGCGCCGGTGTGCGGCTCCCGGAGGCCATGACGTCTACGTTCCTGACCTTCGTCGCGACGGTCATCTTCTTCGCGGTCGCGGGGCCGGTGGCGATCCTGGCCGGGGCGGGGCGCTCGCTGGCGCAGCACGGCGTGGTGCTGGGGATCACGTTGTACGACCTGTTCAAGACGAGCCTTCTGATCTTCGTGCTGATCGGGCTCGTGATGGCGTTCGCGATGTTCTTCCCGCGACTGCTGCGCGACTTCGTCCATTGGCTGGCGACCAGACTCGAGAACCGCAGCGCACGCTTCGCGGCGCGCATCGACCACCTGCGCGAGGGAATCGACCGGGCGCACGAATGCATGGTTGCCTTTGGCAGCCCGCGGGGCCTCGTCGCGCTGCTCTGGGCCATCCTCCTCTCCGGGCCGTCCCACGCCAACAAGCTGCTCGCCGGCTACGTGGCCATGCGGGCGCTCGGCTTGCCGGCGCACTTCGTGGATATTCTGCTGGTGCAAACGTTCATCGCGTTTCTGCTGTACTTTGCGCCCACCCCCGGGGCGTCGGGGCTGGCGGAGGTGCTGTCGCTGGCCGTGATGTCGATCTACGTTCCGCGCGCCCTGCTGCCCAGCTACACGTTGCTGTGGCGCTTCATCAATAGTTACGCCACCGTGTTCGTTGGCTCACTGCTCTTCTGGCGCTGGCTGCGGAGCGGTCTGGTGGGACGCGAAGAATCCGTGGGGGCAGAACCCGACGCGCTTCCATCGGGCCCGTAACCCACGTCGTCTTGCCCGGTTACGGACCGGGCCGTAACTTCTGGTTTCGGTAAAACGCCGCGGAGTTTCCTGGAATGTCCTTGCTCGAGCTCGGCAACAAGCGGTTCACCATCCCGCTGGGGGAGGTGGCCTTGGGGAGCGACCCCGCGAGCGTGATTCCGCTCGCCGGGCACGGCCTCCTGCCGAAGCATGCCCTGCTGGAGGGTCAGCCGGACGGACAGGTGATCATCCGCAAGGCCAGCCCCGAGGCCGAAGTGATGATCAACGGCGTCCGGTTGGGGGCCGAGCCGACCCCGCTGCTGCATGGCGACAAAGTGCAGGTCGGCGGGCACGAGCTCACCTTCGTGGACGAGCGCCGCAGCGGCAGTACGCAGTACGTCCCGGCGATCAATCCTGCCGCGGCCGGGGCGCCGAAGGGGCCCGGGCCCGCCAAGCCCACCGGCACGACCGGTGGGCGACTCGTTTCGTTGACCGATGGGCGTGAATACACGATCGTGTCGGCGACTTTGGTGATGGGGCGCGAGGCGGGGTGCGATGTCGTGGTGCCCGGCAAGGATGTGTCGCGCCGCCATGCCGAGATCGTGCCCTCTCCCAAGGGCTACTTGCTGGTCGATTCCAGCACCAACGGCGTATACGTCAACGAAGAACGGGTGCAGGGCCAGCGACTGCTGGCCCGCGCCGACGTGATCCGGATCGGCGAGGAGAGCTTCCGCTTTTACGCCGACTCGGTTTCCCCCAGCGCGCCGGTGGCCGTGCCCTCCGTGGCCGCGGCCCCGCCGCCCCCGGGGGCGGAGGCGCGCCTACAGAACACGTCGTTCGGGATGCCGGCCACCCCACGGTCCACCACGCCAACCGTTGCGCCCTTGGCCAATTTCCAGGTGCGCAGCGGCGCGCTGAAGGGGACGCGGCTGATCGTGAAGACGCCCGTGGCGAACATTGGGCGGGCAGACTACAACGATCTCGTGATCCCCGACGAGTCTGTGTCGACATCGCACGCCAAGCTGGTGCGCCGCGAAGGCGTGTGGATCTTGGTGGACTTGGAGTCCACCAACGGCACGCAGGTGGACGGCGAGCGGATCTCCACCGATACGCCGATCGCGCCGGGCACGATGGTTCGCTTCGGCGATGTGCAATTGGTTTTCGAACCCACGGACGATGCCCTGGGGGTCGCCAAGGGGGGCGGCACCAAGGTGATCGAATCGTTCAAGACGCCACCCGCTCCACCCGCTCCCGCTCCGCCTGCGGCGCCCAAGGTTCAGCCGCCCGCAAAGGCGGCGCCGGTGACCCCCGCCCCGAAACCCCCAGCGTCGGCGCCCCCTCGGCGACCGGCGCCTGTGCCGGCCCGGGGCCAGCAGAACGCCCCGCAGAAAAAGGGTAAGGGGTGCGGAGCAAGCGCGGCGGTACTCGTGCTCACCACGTCAGCCCTCGTCTACTGGATCCTGGTGTAGACGACTCCGTGCACATCACCTGTGCGGGCCGTTCCGACGTCGGCATCATCCGGTCGGGGAATGAGGACAATTACCTCATGGTCCC
>JBOHST010000418.1:0-3166 GCA_050733375.1 Gemmatimonadales bacterium | reverse complement strand
CACCGGCTCTGTTGCTGCGGTCGTTGCAGGAGACGTTCGGCGCCGACACGATCTACACGACCGACAGCGGCAACGGCACGTTCCTCGCCATGGAGTGCCTGCGGCTCGAGTCGCCGGGGAAGTTCCTTGCGCCGGTGGACTACTCGTGCATGGGGTACGCCGTGCCCGCCGCGCTCGGCGCCAAGCTCGCGCGGCCGGAATGTCCCGTGGTCGCTCTTGCGGGCGATGGGGCGCTTCTCATGACGGGACTCGAGCTCCTCACCGCTGCGAACCAGGGCGTCCCGATCGCGGTGCTGGTGCTGCGCGACCGCGAGCTTGCCCAGATCGCGCAGTTTCAGGACACCGCGCTGAACCGCAAGACCGCCAGTGTGCTGCCGGACTACGACGCCTGCGGCCTCGCGGCGGCGCTCGGTGTCGAGGGCATGCGGCTCGCGCGTGACGCCGACATCGGGCCGGTCCTGGCGCGGCTGCGTGACGGCTGCGCCGCGGGTCGGCCGACGCTGGTGGATGTGGCGATCGACTACTCGGCAAAAACCTTTTTCACGTCGGGGGTCGTGAAGGCGAACCTGATGCGGTTCTCGTGGCCGGAGCGACTGCGGTTCATCGGGAGGGCGGTCAAACGCAAGCTGCTCGGGTAACCGATCTGTTAGAACAGACTCCGGAGCACGAACCACACGTTCGCCGGGCGCTCGGCGAGGCGCCGCATGTACCAGGCGAACCAGTGACTGCCGTAGCTGATCAGCACCCGCACCTTCACGCCGACGGCCACGAGCGCGCGCTGCTCATCGTCGCGGATGCCGTACAGCATGTGCACCTCGTAACGGCCGGCCGCGCCCCGCGCCTCGCTTTGCTCACGTATCCGCTCGAGCAGCCGCAGGTCGTGTGTGCCGAATACGGGCGTCGCACGACCGGTGGCGGCGGCATCGAGCAGTCGCACGGCGAGGGTGAAGTATTGGGCGTCGACGTCCTTCTTGCGCCGCAGCGCGATCTCCGCCGGCTCGTTGTAGGCTCCCTTGACGAGTCGGATCGCCGGGGCGAGGGGCAGCAGGGCCGTGAGGTCCTGCGGCGTCCGCCGGAGATACGCCTGGAGACACACGCCGACGCCGGCTCCGGCGGCGCGGGCGCGGCGGTAGATCTCGAGTGTCGCGTCCACGTAGCGGGATTCTTCCATATCGATCCACAGGAAGGATCCTTCCTCCCGCGCTTTCGCAGCCAGCGCCAGGACGTGCTGCACGCATGCGTCGCGTCCCACATCGAGGCCCAGGTGGGTGAGTTTCACCGAGACGTGGGCGGGGAGAAACCGCTCGCGAAGCTGGTCGAACACGGCGAGGTAATGTTCGCGTACCAGCTGCGCCTCGGCGCCGCTGCGTACCTGCTCCCCCAGCTGGGTGAGCACCGTGCCCAGTCCGGCGGTCGCCAGCTCTCCACTGGCGCCGAGCGCGGCGTTGAGATCCTCGCCCGGCATGAAGCGACGCACCGCGCGGCGGGCGAACTCCCGCCGACGAAACTGTTCGGCGAGCCATTCGCTGCGTGAGGCGCGGAGCAGCAGGGAACGGGCGATGGACACGTGAGCGGGCGCGACCGGACTACCGGCGACGACGGGAGAGGTGGTCGGCGTTCATGCGCTCAGCAGCCGCCCACTCCCTCCCGTGCGCCGGCCGGATTCAGCTCTCGACGATAATCAGGTACCTCGACGCTGCCCAGAACCGGTCCGGGGCCGCGATCTGGACGCTCCCGTGGACTCGGCCGTCCCCGTCGGGAGGAGTCGTGAGCGAGGAGAGGTCCTGCCGCGACGCGATGCGGTACGACTTGCTGGAGTCCGGCAGCTGGATCGTCCTCACCTGCCGCTTGTCGATCGCGGTGAACGCGCTCGGGTCCAGCGAGCGTGCCGGCTGCAGCGACTTTCCCGATTTCCAGAAAATGAACAGGAAGCGGCTGCCGCCTGTTTCCTGAACGATGCCACGGCGCGACAGCTCGTCCTTGGTGCCGATGACGTAGTAGACCGTGTTCTCGCGCAGCGAGAAGTCGTTGACCGTGTCCGTCAGCGCCATATTCGCGGACGTGAGCGCGGTATTCTGGCCTCTCAACGTGTCGAGCTGTGCGCCCAACGACACCAGCTGGTCGCGCTGCGAAGCGACAATGGTGTCGTAGTTGGCGATCGTCGCCAGCAGCGTGTTGCGCAGGCTGTCGGACACCGACGTCAGCGAGCGGAGGCGACGCTCGCTCTGGCGCAGCTGGCCCTCGGTCTGGTTGAGGCGCGTCGCGATGTAGCGGACTCGCTGGACCACGCTGTCCCGCGCGGCCTGGCCCGGCGATTCGCTCGACACATTCAAGGTGCCGCGCATCTGCACTTTCGACATCTCCAAGGAAATGTCCGAAAGCATACGGGCGTTCTGCGCCATTTCCTGGACCAGGCGGTCGCGCTCACTGGCGGCCGTTTGCAGCGAGTCGAGCCGTGCCTGCACCTCAGCCGAAGGCTTCTGGGAGCACGCGAGCGTGAGCGACAGCGCGAGTCCCGCGGCGATTGGAGTCCGAATATTCATGTGAACGTCCTTTCCCTGATCAGCGTCCGATTCCCCTAAATCCCGTCCAGTGGGGGCAAGAGGGGGCAATATACCAGAGGAATCCCCCGCCCGCGCTAGCGCCCAATTCGGAACGGGGCCAGGTCGTACCAGCTGGTGCCGCCGGCCAACAGGTCTGCCAGAATCTCCCCTATTGCGCTGGCGTACTTGAACCCGAACCCCGAGCAGGGGCTGGCCACCAGCACCGTTCGATGCGCTGGATGCCGGTCGATGACGAAATCCCCGTCTGCCGAGTTGGTATAGAGGCAGACCGCGGCTCGGCGATGCTCGCCCGCCAGCGCCGGAATGTAGCGCTGGAGCAACACCCGGGTCGCATCGATCTCCTCGCCGGACACCGTGCGACGCACGGTATCGGGAGTGGCGCGCGCGCCGTCGTGGTGTACGGCCACCTTGATGATGCCGCCTGTGGGCGGCAGAGCGTAAAACACCGCCTCCTGCGTCTGCCGAATGAACGTCGGCATGCGCGCGAACGCCGCAACCTCGCGCGCCGGCGCGAACCAATGCTGCACCTGACGCTCGACTGCGAGCGTCGCACCCACCGATCCCAGCAGCTCGGGCATCCAGGGACCGGCGCAGAGCAGCAG
>JBOHST010000417.1:0-3590 GCA_050733375.1 Gemmatimonadales bacterium | reverse complement strand
TCGTCGTACAGGATGTAGCGCGGTCTGAGGGCGATCGCCCGGGCGATCCCGACTCGCTTCCGCATGCCACCCGACAGCTCAGCGGGAACGCGCGCATCGCTCCCCGTCAGGTCCACCAGCGCCAGCGCTTCCGCGACGCGCTCGCCGATCTCTTCGTCCGACAACCCGCGACGCCGGAGGCCAAACGCCACGTTGTCGGCGACGCTCAACGAGTCGAACAGCGCGGCGAACTGGAACACGTAGCCGATGTCGCGCCGCAACGCGGTGAGCGCCACCCGGTCGAGCGTCGAGACGGCCCGCCCGTCAACGATGACGTCCCCGGCATCGGGGTGCAACAGTCCGACCACGTGCTTCAGGGCGACGCTCTTGCCGGCGCCGGAGAACCCGATGATCACCATCGTTTCGCCGTCCGCGATATCGAGCGTGAAGCCATCCAGAACGGCGCGCTCGTCGAACCCTTTGCGCAGGTCGCGGAACTGGATCACAGCAGCACCACCGCCCAGAACGCGTCCAGCACCAGGATCAACATCGCCGAGTAGACCACGGCGCGCGTGGTGCTGCGACCCACCCCTTCCGCGCCACCACGCGTCCCCAGTCCCAGCCGACAGCCCACCAGGGTAATGATGAACCCGAAGCTCGCGCTCTTGGCAAGCCCGAACCAGGTGTCCTTGAACCGGTACAGCAGTTTCAGCCCCTTCACGAACTCGGCGGTGGAGAGATCGAGCAGGACGAGACTCGTGAGCCAGCCCGTCACGATGCCGGTAGCGATGCCCAGGGCCACGACCAGGGGCACCATGACAGTGCCGGCCAGCACGCGCGGGAGGACGAGGTAGGCGTGCGAATCGTAGGCGAGGGTTTCGAGCGCGTCCACCTGCTCGGTGACCTTCATCGTCCCGAGCTCGGCGGCGAGACTCGCCCCGACCCGGCCCGAGAGGGCGAGTCCCGTCAGCACCGGCCCGAGCTCGAGCATCATCGTCTTGCCGACGACGGTGCCGACGATGTAGAGCGGGACCGTGCCGGTAAAGGTGTAGGACGCCTGGAGGGCGAGGACGATGCCGGTGAAGGCGGCGATGAACAACGCGACCGCGAGCGAGTCCACCCCGATGCGGCGCATCTGTACAATGGCGGGGCGGCCCCAGGTCGCGACGTCCGGGACGGCGCGCGCCAGGTCCCCGAGAAAATGACCGAAACGTCCCGCCGCCCGGACGGCGGCAGCGGCGTTCCGGCCGACCCGTTCGATCACGGGCTGTATAGTACGTTGCCCGGCGCGGCGACGCCACGTTGGGCGGAAACACCGAGGGTGGCCCGCAACGCTGTGCCGGCCACCCTCGTCTGCGTTGGGTTTGTCGCGGTGAGCCCGCGGTTAGGCGGCGAAGCTCGCGAGCGCCTTCCCCACATCGCCTTCCCGCAACCGTTTCAGCGCCCGGTCGCGCAGCTGGCGCACGCGCTCGCGCGTGACGCCCAGCATCCCACCGATCTCTTCGAGGGTGTGCTCGCGTCCGCCGTCCAGCCCGAAATACAGTCGCAGCACCTTGGCATCGCGCCGCTGCAGCGTGTTCAGGGCCGTCTCGATCTCGTCCGACAGGAAGCGGTCCATCGCCTGATCTTCCGTGTCGGGGAGGTCCTCGGCGATGAACCGTTCGATCAGTGAGCGGTCGCCATCGGGATCGAGCGGCGCGTCGAGGCGCACATCGCCGGTGTTCAGCGCCGCCAGCGACTGGACCACTTCGAGCGACAGTTTGGTCGCATCGGCGATCTCTTCGGGCGTCGGCTCGCGCCGCAGCGTCTGCCGCAGGTACTCCGCTGTCCGCACGATGCGCGACAGGTCGGCGGTCCGATTGAGCGGCACGCGGACCGTACGGCCCTGGCGCGCCAGGGCGGCCAGAATCGCCTGGCGGATCCACCACACCGCGTAGGAGATGAACTTCACGCCCTGATCCGGGTCGAACTTCCGCGCGGCGGTGAGCAACCCGACGTTCCCCTCGCCGATCAGATCGGTGAGGGGCAGCCCTCGATTCTGGTACTTCTTGGCGACGGAGATCACGAAGCGCAGATTGCGCTTGACAAGCTCCTGCATCGACTCCTGGTCGCCGGCGCGCACCTTCCGGGCCAGGGCGATCTCTTCCTTTTGAGTGAGCAGCGGGGTCTTGCTCACTTCATGGAGGTACTGATCCAGGATATCGCGCTCGTGCTCGTGCCCCAGCCCGGACATGAGCCCGCGCCGCCGGCCGCGCTTGCGCCCGGGCTTCGCCTTGGCCGCCGCGGCGGGCGGCGCCGCCTTGACCGGGGCGGACTTCGCCGGCTTGGCGGGCACAATGCGGCCCGGGCGCTTGGCGGCTTTCGCCTGGACCCTGGCGCCTGCCTTGGATTTGGCAGAAGCGGTTTTGGTGCGGCGCCTGGACTTGGACATGAGACACTCGATTTGATCGCTCCGTGATACCAAACACGGAGCGAAAAGTTCACAATTTCGCTTGACACCGTTAGAACGCCCCGATAAGATGCCGTGTTCCCGTCGGGAGTCTTCAGGGGGCGGCTAATATAGCGGGGGCGTAGCTCAGTTGGGAGAGCGCGTGAATGGCATTCACGAGGTCAGGGGTTCGATCCCCCTCGCCTCCATTGCGGGATGACGGGCGGGGCTGTGGTAGAAGTCGGGCCACTGGGCGATTACATTTGCAGCGCGCGGGAATAGCTCAGTTGGTAGAGCACAACCTTGCCAAGGTTGGGGTCGCGGGTTCGAGTCCCGTTTCCCGCTCTGACGGAACCGCAGCACACCAACGACGCGGGGTGGAGCAGTCTGGTAGCTCGCCGGGCTCATAACCCGGAGGTCGTGGGTTCAAATCCCACCCCCGCTATTGCGATTGCGGATTGTGGATGGCGGATTGCGGATTGATGGCGTCAGCCAATTCGCAATCGCCCATTCGCAATCCGCAATTCGTTCGGGCGG
Organism: Gemmatimonadales bacterium; assembly: GCA_050733375.1. Lineage (GTDB taxonomy): Bacteria > Gemmatimonadota > Gemmatimonadetes > Gemmatimonadales > GWC2-71-9 > DASTHG01. Next base: position 646 of record JBOHST010000417.1, on the reverse strand, counting down.
TTAGCTCAGCTGGTTAGAGCGCTACGTTGACATCGTAGAGGTCACTAGTTCGAATCTAGTACCGCCCACCTGTATCCCAGCCGGGTTGGAGACGGAGAGACGCCGAGAGAACAGGTAGACGCCGAAATGCCTATCCGCCGAGTGGTTGTGAGGGGCTAGGACTCAGGCGAATCGACGATCGGCCTCACCACTCGCAACTCGAAACCACGGGGCGTCTGGCGCCTAAGCGTCTGCTAGGAACTCGGCGTCTCATCGTCTACTTGCCGGTCAGTTGTTAGTGGCGCCCATAGCTCAACTGGATAGAGCGTCTGACTACGGATCAGAAGGTTGGGGGTTCGACTCCTCCTGGGCGCACTCGCAACATGGTGGGATCGAGACGACATGACGCGTGGTTGTAAGGTAGACGCCGAGACGCCGAGACGCCGAGCCGCCGAGTGGTCATGAGGAGTCAGGCGCAAAGAGCGGCGGGAGACAGGCCGCTTCACTCGCTCCTCACATCCACTCAGCGGCTCAGCGGCTTCGCGTCTACTATTCACTCAGGCGTCGCGTCGTCACGCCGTCTATACCTGCGGGGCGTAGCGCAGTCCGGTTAGCGCGCCTGGTTCGGGACCAGGAGGTCGGAGGTTCAAATCCTCTCGCCCCGACT
>JBOHST010000416.1:0-8348 GCA_050733375.1 Gemmatimonadales bacterium | reverse complement strand
GCAGGCATTCGGTCCACGATGGCCTCACTCGCTGGAAGGGCGTGCGTTGTGCGTAGTAAGTTGTTCAATCCGGTGATGTGTGAAGTGTCGGCTACGTCAAGGAGGTACGCGGTGCGCAGTGCGCGGTATTCTCCGGTGATTCCTGAGGATTCGGTTACGAAGGCTGCGACCGGAGGAAGTGCGCGAGCCCGAACACGAGACCCGCAGTCGTGGCGACGTTTCCCACCCAGAAGACGAACATCCAGCGCATCAGCTTGGACTCGAGCCCTCCCAGGCGTTGCTCCAGATTCCTGTCGAACTGCGCCAGACGCTGCTCCAACTTCGCATCGAAGCGGGCAAAGTTCAGCTCATTCAACTCTCTAAGGTCGCCGCGGTAAGTCGAGTCCACCATGTCCTAAAGGACTCCCTGCGGTCGTTGAACCATTCGACGAGCTCGTTCACCAGCTCGTCGCCGAAACGCTCGTAGAACTTGCGGGACAGCCTGGCAGTGACCCTAAAGGACTTCCTCCGGTCGCCGGCATCTCAGCCTCGGAGGTTGGCGCCGGCCAATGCTACAGACTACGCTCAACTCGAACTAATGGCAATTGGATGCGGGGGTAGCAAGAAAATGCGGGAGAATCACAGGTGTCAGGTGTCGGGAGGACGCCGGTCGCGGCCTCCGTGGGCGGATCCCTGGAATTCACCGGACAATACCACGCACCCCGCACCACGCACCACTCACGTCTCACCCCGCGCAGTATCCGATCAGCAGCAGCAGGATCATGGCCGCCACCCACAACGGCGCGTTGCGGACCCAGGAATGCGCCGCCTGCCGAGTCATGCGGACCGTCGGGGCGGCGCGGGACGCGGGGACGGTTGATGGCCGGACGGCGGCGCGGGACGGGGGCGTCGCGACCGCCGCCGCGACGGCGGCGCTCGCCGGCAGGGACTCCGGGACAACGGGGAACGCGCGCACCTCGCTGGCAGCGGTCACCACCCGAACCGGGTGCGCCGCATGGGCCACGGGGGCGGCCGGGGCGGCCGGGGCCGCCGCGTCGAGCCGGCGCAGCGCGGCCCACAAATCGCCCGCGTAGGTCCACCGCATCGACGGCAGTTTCGCGAGACAGCGCATCACCACATCCGCCAGGTCCACCGGGATGTCCTGGTGACGCACGACGGGATGGGGCGACAGGCGGGAGCGGTGCGCGGCCATCTGCTGCTGCGCCGTCCCCTCGAACGGCGGCTGCCCGGTGAGCAGCTCGTAACCCACCACGCCGAGTGAGTACAGGTCGCTGCGACCGTCCACGTCGACACCCGCGGCCAGCTCGGGGCTCATGTACGCCGGCGTACCGACCACGCCGTCGGTCGCGCGTCGCCCCGCGAGGCTGAAGTCGATGAGCCGCACCCGGCGCTCCTCACCCTCCAGCATGATATGCTGCGGCTTGATGTCGCGGTGCGCCACCCCCATCTCGTGCACGTAGCTCAGCGCTGCGGCGGTCTCGGCGAGGATGCGCGTCACCTCCCGCGCCGCGAGCCGGCCCTCACGCAACAGCACCGCCGCGAGACTCTCGCCCGCCAACGGCATCACGATGAACGCGAGCGGGCCGGCCTCGACCATGTGGAAGATCGGGACGATGTGGGGATGCTCGAGCTGCCCCAACACGAACGCGCCCCACAGGAAGCGCGCGCGGGCGGTTTCCGGATCGGCCAGATCGCTGCGCAACACCTTGACGGCGACCTGCCGCTCCAGGACGAGGTCCGTGGCGCGGAACACGAGACCGAAGCCGCCGCGGCCGATGCGCTCGTGGACGTCGAACCGGGGCCCAAGTGCCTCGCCGAGCGCCTCGCGCTGCCGGTCCGCCTCAGTCGGCTGGGCCGAGATCGCCGAGCTGCACGACGGGCAGAAGCGGAAACTGGGTGGGACGACGACCCCGCAGACCGCGCACAATCGGGTGGGCGCTGGCATCCTCCACCCCCGGGAGGGAGTTGAGGAAAACGTAGCAAACGGCAGCGCCACCGCGCTCCGACGGCGCGCACGGGAAAAGGGTGACGGGGGTGTGGTGGCGGGTGTGAGGAAGGGGCAGGAGAATCACAGGTGTCAGGTGTCGGGTGTCAGGTGTCGGGGGACACCCGTGATGCGTGCGCGGTGCGTGGTATTGAAATAGGGTGCGTGGTGCGTGGTGCGTGGTATTCTCAGGTGATTCCCGAAGATCCGGTTACGAGGGTTAGGACCGGAGAAAGGCCGGTGCGTTGTGCGTAGTGCGTTGTTCAATCCGGTGATGGATGAAGTGTCGGCTACGTCGGGAGCGGTGCGCGGTACGCGGTGCCCGGTATTCTCAGGTGATTCCTGAAGATCCGGTTACGAGGGTTAGGACCGGAGCAAGTGCGCGAGCCCGAACACGAGACCCGCAGTCGTGGCGACGTTCCCCACCCAGAAGACGAACATCCACCGCATCAGCTTAGACTCGAGCCCACCGAGGCGCCGCTCCAAGTTCGCATCGAAGCGCGCGAGGTTCACCTCGTTCAACTCACGGAGCTCAGCGCGGTAGGTCATGTCGATCTGGTCGAACTCCATTGAAAGGGTGCGTGGTGCATGGTATTTGACGGTGATTTGCGACGATCCAGCTACGCTGCCGCCTTCCGTAGCCGGATCCTTGCATTTGACCGGATAATACCACGCACAACTCACTACGCACCTTTTTCTCACGGCAGCGCCCCCTCCCCCCGAAACCGCCAGCTCACGCTCATCGACCCCACGAACCGCGTCCGGCTCTGTCCCTGGACATGGCCGTCGTTGGTCGTGGCGTGCACACCGCCGTTGGCGCTCCAGTGCAGCGGCCCCGCGCTCCATTGCGCGCCCAGCGCCAGCCGCAGCGTCCGCTGCACCACGCCCTCGAACAGCGTCGCGGTGGCCGGGTACGCCGCGGGCAAGGGATGCGGCAAGCGCGGATCTCCCTCCCCCTGGCGCACCAGCGTGACCTCAGGCTCGAGCAACACGCCACCGGGCGCGATGAGACTGATGCGCGCCGTGGCCTGATCGTAGTCGGAGAAGTTGCGGCCGGTGCCGAGGCCGTGGTACAACGGCACCTGCAAATCGTCCTCGTTGCGATACGTGAGGTTCGCGACCTGCGTGTACCACAGCGTCCACGCGCCCGGGAACGGGAAGCGCCCCTTGGCGCCCAGCGTCGCCGCGTAGCTCACCGGCTTCTGATCGGTCAGCGTGCGTCGGTCCACCTGGATGTCGTCCAGCATCAGCTGCCCGAACAGCGTGACGCCGCCGCGGCGCTCGAAGTCCACCCCGAGAAAGCTGTTGACGTTGGTGCCGCTGTTCACCTGCTCGAGCACCGCGAGGTTCAGGATGTTGAGGTACCACGGCTCGATCGTGCGGTCGGCCCCGGACAGCACCGCGCCCTCCCACAGCGTCACCGTCCAGCGGCCGCGCGGCCTGAGCCAGAGGCGGTGCAGCACCATGTAGCGGCGGATGGCGACGCCCGCGGTATCGGGGCGGGTGTCGAGCTGCGTGACGAGCGCCTGCAGCTGCACCCCCGAGGTGCCGAGCGTGAGTCCGAAGTGGTCCAGCCCATAGGGATCGTCCGACAACAGCACCCCCGGCACGCCACTCGGCCCCCAATTGCGATCCAGTCGCCCGTAGAACAGCTCCGCCCAGCGCCACTGCGCGCTGATGTAGGACTCCGCCGTCCGCCCCGCGATGGTCCGGTCCTTCTTGCCGTACCAGTCGGGATCGAATTTCAACTGGGTGTCAAAGTACGGGTGCGTCACCGCGACGAGCGGGCCGAAGCCGAGCTGCAGCGAGAGGCCGCCGTTGACGAACCCGCGGCTCGTGGCTCCGCTGCGCGGCGGCAGGCCGCGGTCGATCTCGAGCGGATCCCGAAGCGCATGCGTCGCTCCCGTTACGCCGAGGTCGGCATCCAGTCGTGCCCAGGCCTCGCCACTTCCCCCGCTGCCTTTGGGAGTTTGGGCCACACCCCTGCGACCGTTAGGTACCTCACCCCTGCGACCGTTAGGGAGTCCTTTAGGGTCCCCTCTCCCTTCGGGAGAGGGGGACGAAGGGTGAGTCTCATTCCCCCTCGCCGGAACGGAGAGGGGGCCAGGGGGTGAGGCCCCGCGCCGACGGAAATCGGCGAGGAGCGCACGCACGACACGCCGCTCCCCACCCGAGAGCCGCAGGGTGTCCATCGCCTCGAGCCCGCGCACCACGTCGCCCCGCCTCAGCGGCCGCGTGAGCGGCGTCGGGTCAACCAGCTTTCCCGCGGCGATCAAATGCTCGACATACGGCATGGCCCAGTGCTGCAACGGGACGTAGGGGGAGGCGCCCTGGGCGGGGAGAGACAGGGGGAATAGAGAGAGGGCGAGGAGGAGGCTCGACGAGCGCATGGGTTGGAGAATCTCGGCGGCGCCGTGTCAACACGCCAGAGGCGTGTACCCACACCACACTGCGCTTAAGCGCCCTAAAGGACTTCCTAACGGTCGCAGTGCCTTACGGGCGCACTCTTCAGAGTGTGAAAAGGAAGCCCAAAAAAACTTCCTAACGGTCGCAGCGCTTTGCGGGGCGCACTCTTCAGAGTGTGAAAAAACAAGGGGACGGGTCAGCCAGTTGATTTGGAGGCAGTGATCACCTCCTGTGGGTGCCTGGTCTCCTGAGTCCTGAGATACTCCGCCGCCTGAGGAAGGGAGCGAGGACTCACAGTCGTCACGGAGTACCGCCGATTCCATCGGAGCCCGAGCACATTCCCCGGCAGCCTGCTGGCCGCATAACTGCTCCCTCCCTTGAGCATCTGTGCGAGGCGCGAAAGATCGAAGCGGAGCGGGGTCCGTACGATAACATGAACATGCGTCCGGAGCAGGGAGAGCTCGACGACTTCCGCTCCCTCTCGGACAGCGGTGCGCCTGATGAACGCATCGAGGAAAGTCCGTGTCGACGCGTCGATCATCGGCCGCCGGCCGAGGGTACTCCAGGTCAGGTGAAAGTAGAGTCGATGGGCAGCCATTGTGGTGCTGATACCGACACAACATTACCCGAGGAAATCAAACGACAGTCAACTAGAACCGCCCCACTCCATTCGAGCCGTTTCAACACGCCGGAGGCGTGTGCCCACACCACACTGCGCTTAAGCGCAGCGCTCCAGGGGCGCACTCTTCAGAGTGTGAAAAAACAAGGGGATCTTCGTGTGAAGCAACAAAGGGATCTTCGAGCCGTGTCAACACGCCAGAGGCGTGTACCCACACTACGCCTCACCTTGCGATCCGTACCCCCACTTCGAACACCGTCAACGCCCCCACCGACCCGTTGGCGTACTTGCTGTTGGCTTCGATCAGCTGCTGGCGCTCGAGCCGCACCTCACCCATGAGCCGCGGCGACAAGGGATAGTCGGCGCCGACGCCGAACAGCCACATCAGACTCGTGTGGTAGACGGCGTTGCCTTGATCGGTGGACTTGATGCGGTACATGCCGCCGCCCAGCGCGAGCACGGGACGAACGGTGGCGCTGGGGAGCAGCGTCACCTCGCCGCGCACCAGGCCCTGGAGCAGGCCGACCGCGAGATTCGCCGACCCCATCTCGGCCCCGAGCACGCCGAGGCCCAGCCCCGCCTCGAGCCGCAGGCCCGGCCGCACCGCGCGCCCCGCCACCACCTCGGCGCGGAACCCGGGACGGCCGTCGATCGCGCTGATCTGGGGGAAGCCGTAACTGAACGCCGCGCCACCCACCCGCGCGCCGAACGCCCACGGCCCGGTGACGATCCCGGGCAGCGTGACCTCCACCGGCAGCGACGTGCCAAGCCCCGACCCACGGATCGTGAGCGTCGCCGTGCCGGTCTTGCGCGGGGCGATCACGACGGTGCCCGGGCCCGCCGCGTTGGGCGGGCGCAACACCCGGATGGCGCCGCCGTCCGCCGCCACCGCGAGCCCGGAGAGCCGCGTGTCGTTGCCGTACTCGTCGCGCGCCACGACGCGCAGCGTCACCGGGTCGCGCGCGGCGAGCGCCAGCGTGTTGGTGACCGGCGCCCCGCCCCCCGCCCGCTCGATTACGAGCTGACGCGGCGGACCTGCCACGGCGGCGAGCGTCGTCTGACGCCGCACCGTGCCGGCCGTCGCGGTGACGACCACGGCGCCGGCCCGCTCGCCCAGCGTGAGCGTCGCGCGCACCACGCCGCTCGAGTCGGTGGTCGCGACCGCCGGCGCGATGCCGCCGTTCGTCGCCTCGAGCGTGACGTCGTAGCCGCGCACCGGCGCGCCGGCGGTGTCGCGCACCTCGAACACGAGCGGCGCCCGGAGCGCGGTGCGCACCGGGCCGCGCTGCTCCGTGCCGCCGATGAATCGCGTGCGCTCGGGCGACAGCACCACCGTTTCGAGCCGCACCACAAAGTCACCGAGCCGCTGGCCCGACGCGAAGACCCCCACCACCCCGCCGCTCCGCACCGCGCCGGGGGGGATCGTGAACCGCGCCACGCCCTGCGCATCGGTGGTCGCCCGCGCCACCCCGACGAGGTCCGCCGAGATGCCGGTGAGGTCGAGTGTCACGCCCCGGGCGGGCATCTCCCCGGCGCCCGTCACCGTGACCCGTACGGCCGCGCCCGCGCGGCTGCCGCTGCGCTGCACCAGTGCAGCGGGCACCACCTGGGCGCGCCATTCGGGCGCCGGCAGGACGGTGAGCACCACCGCCGAGCGCAGCTGCAACCCGCTCGCGGCAGCTACCGACAGTCGGTATGTGCCGGGCCGCAGCCCGGCGGCGAAGCGGAACCGGGCCGTGCCGTTCGAGTCGGTGGCCGCCCCCGGGTCCTGTTCCGGGCCGCCGGGGATAGCGCGGGCGCCGTGCAGCAGGAGCGACACACCCGGCTGGGGGACATCCCAGCGCAGCACTCGCGCCTCGAACGACACTTCGCTGCCCGCCACCGCCCGCAGCCCGCGCGGCACCGCGATGCGCAGCGTGCCTGCCGGCAGCAGGCAGGCTTCGATGGCTTTGAAGATGGCGGAGTCGGCGCCCGAGGCCAGGAGGTCGGCGCGGTCGCGCGCGCTGGGCTCGAAGGAGAGACAGTTGCGCCGCACCCGGGCGGCGATCTGCCGCTTGGGGAGCGAGCCGGAGGTGAGCAGCCGGATCAGGTCGGTCTTGCGCAGCGGCTGCGCGCTCTGCCCCAGCTGCGCGGCCGCCGGACCAGCCAGCAGGCACCCGACGAGCAGGAGCTGCCACGACCCAGACATGCAACCCAACGTAGGGAATGAATTTGTGGGACGCAACGGCGGGGGCTGTTTCGGCGGACTTCCTAACGGTCGCAGTGCCTACGGGCGCACTCTTCAGAGTGTGAAATGGCAAAAGGGAGAGATGTTCAGAGCCGCGCCACGAGCGCGTCCAGCTCCGCGCGATCGACGCCAGCGGTTCGGCTGAGGTGCTCCGCCGCCGCGATCGACCGCCGGGCCACCCGCGCGGCACCGATGTCGAGCGCGTCGCGGGCCGCCGCCAGCGCCAGGGCGTACGCCTCGGCACCGGCCTCGACGTGCGCCAGCAGCTCCACCCGCCGCACGCGACTCTCGAGATCGGCGCGCCCCGCCAGCGCATCGATCGCTCGCCGCTCCAGGCGCCGCCGCTCCCCGCGGGTCAAGCACTCCGACTGCACCGCTTCCGCCACCAGCGGCGCCGTGAACGCGTAACGCTGCCCGTCGAAGCTTACGAGGTGCCGGCGCTCGAACGCCGGCAATGACCGTTCCACCTGCGCCGGCGAGCGCTCCGCCAACAGTGCGACCAGCTCCAGATCCAGCGCCTGTCCGCACACGCTCGCCGCGCGCAGCACGACTTCCTCTTCCGGATCGAGTTCCTTCACCCGCATGGCCACGGCCAATCGCACGAGACTGGGGACCGAGAAGGGCAACGGGGCGTCGAGCGTGCGGCGCGGCGGCGGCCAGGTCGTGAGATCCGGCCGCAGCGTGGTGGCGCGCTGCAGCGCACTGAGCAGGGTCACCGCGAAGAACGGGTTTCCAGCGGTCTCGAACGCGACCCGTCGGGCCAGTCGATCGCGCTCGGCATCATCCCGGCACCAGCGGGCCAGCTCCCCGACCAGCGCGCGGACGTCGGCCCCGGAGAGCGGATCGAGACGGACGGTGGCTCCGGGAAGGCCCCGGCCCACCTCGCCCTCGAATTGGAGCAGCTCGCGCGGCGGATCGCCGATCCCGGTGGCGACCGTGAGCGCAAGGACAACGCGTGGACCGCGCAGCGCTGCGACCGCCGACCCGAGCGCTGCGACCGAAGCGCCGTCCGCCCAGTGCGCGTCGTCCAGCGCGAGTACCACCGGCGCTTCCTCCGCCACCGCGGCGAGCGCGGCGCCGAGCGCGGCCGCCATGTCCGCGATGTCCCGCAC
>JBOHST010000415.1:0-3113 GCA_050733375.1 Gemmatimonadales bacterium | reverse complement strand
TCGTCTCGTCGTATGTCTCGTTGATTATTCGTGCGGCGTTGAAGGCCGACGAGCAGGTGGCTTCCCTGGACGGCGACACAGCCAGCCTTCCTTTCGCGTTCTCCGACACGGCTGCCGCCGTGATCGCTGTCGACTCGGCCAGCCAGCCGGTGGTCGCTTCGCGTTTGGGGACCGAGGAAGCGGCACGTGGTCCCACCAATCCCGTGCTGGCGATCGCGATGGCGTTAGGGTTGATCTACGCCCTGCCTTTCCTGGCGGGTTTCCAGAATATTCTCGGGCTTGTGATCATCGCGATTGGCCTCTACGAAGCCTGGAAGCTGAACCAGCGAGCGGAGCTCAAGATCGCCGGCCCGTTCAAGGTGACCTCATAGGGTGACTTCGAACCCGGCGCCGCGGCGCGCTACCTGTGGGCGGTGCGGGACGGAGCTGGCCCAGTCCCTCCTCGCCTGCCCCAACTGCGGCCGCCTCGTCCACGCCGACGAGCTCAAGCGGCTCGCCGCCGAGGCCGAGCACGCCACGCAGGCGGGCGACCTGGTAGCGGCGCTCACCGCCTGGCGCGCCGCCGTCGACCTCCTGCCGCCGGACTCCCAACAACACGACGCCGTCAGCACGCGCATCGCCGACCTCAGCCGGCGGGTGGACCAGTCGGCGGGCAAGCCGCCTGCCGCGCCGCGCCCCACGTGGGTGGCGAAGGCGGGAGTACTCGGGGGCGCTCTGCTGCTGCTCTGGAAGTTCAAATTCGTCCTCGCGTTCGTCCTTGCGAAAGGGAAGTTCCTCGTTCTCGGGCTCACCAAGGGGAGCACGTTCGTGTCGATGCTCCTCTCCCTCTCCCTGTACTGGAGGGTATTTGGGTGGAAATGGGCGTTTGGGGTTGTCGCCTCGATCTACGTCCACGAGATGGGGCACGTCGCCATGCTGCGCCGGTTCGGAATCCCGGCCACCGCGCCGATGTTCATTCCCGGTTTTGGCGCGGTGATCCGCAGCCGCTACTACCCGAAGGACGTGGTCGCCGACGCGCGTGTGGGGTTGGCGGGGCCGATCTGGGGACTCGGCGCTGCGCTCGCCTGCCTCGCCACCTACCGCTGGACCGGGTTACCGGCCTGGGGGGCGCTGGCGCAAGTAGGAGCGTGGATCAACCTCTTCAATCTCCTCCCCGTCTGGCAGCTCGACGGCGCGCACGGCTTCAAGGCGCTGACCAAACAGCAGCGCTGGGCGGCCGTAGCCGTCATCGCCGTCGCGTGGGTGCTGACGGCCGAGGGCCTCCTCATCCTGCTGCTGCTCGGCGCGATCTGGGCGGCGTGGGCGGGCAAGGCCGCCGAGCGGCCCGATTGGCGAGCCCTCGTGGAATACACCGGCCTCGTTTTCGTGCTCGCGGCACTGACCAAGATTCCGGTTTCAGTCGCTGCCCTTACGAGCGGCCGCTGACGACGACGCGCGCACAAACTGAGGGCTGCGGACGCCGCGCTCAACTGGCGGTGGCGGCCGCAGGCCTCAGCTGTTTGACCGGGAGCGCGAAGCGCCCTGCTACTGAGTCACATTTCCGAAATTGACGAACTCCCCCCTTTGCCCGTCATTGAGTGCGAAGCGATAGCCGAAGCCGGTCGGGCAGCTGGTCCCGCCCGACGGATACGTCTGGCGCCAGGCGCTGAGTAGCGTCTCGCAGACCGTATAGGTGCCCGCAGGCAAGCCCGCGAACCGATAGTTTCCCGCCGCGTCGGTCACGGCCGTGGCCGTCACCGTGCCGGTCAGCTCGACGAACCAGCCCGGCAGCCCCGGCCAGCCGTTGATGTCGTTGTAGACCGTTCCGATGATCGCGGCCGTCCCGGCTGACGGCGGCGGTGGGGGTGGAGGCGGGGGCGGGGGCGGTGGAGGTGGCTCCTGCACCGGCGACACCGGTGAACATCCCGTCCGCTCGCGGCCTTTCGGATCAGGCCTCCGCTCGCGCGACCACGATGTCGGCGAACGGTTGGCGTCGGCGACCTCGCACTTGCCGGCATCCTGGATGGAAGCGGCTCGGTCTTGAGCCACGCCAGCCAGGAACGGTGTGCCGGCCAGGGCGAGTAGAACTATGTAGACACGCATCGCGCTCTCCTGTTGGGTAAGCGTTGGTGTTCCGACAATCGCCGGTGGCACCAGTAGGGAGCCGTGTCTGAGATCACGCTGCGAGGGAACATCAGGTGCGTGGGACACTTGCGAGCGTCCGCGCGAAGCGGACACTACGCTGTCATCATCTGACCGTTGCGCTCGTGATGCGACTCACGTGACGGGTTGGACTCCAAAGCGTTACCGGCGCGGGGGGGTCGGACTCTCGCGAAACTATCGGCGCCGCTTCACGGAATCGTCGCGACGTACCTTGGGGAGGCCGGCTAGGGCTGCCGGCCTGCCACGGCGGCCTGCAGCTGGCGCAGCACCTCTCCCAGCCGGGACCACTCCTCACCATAGCGCGCCCAGTCGCCGGCGCGCTGTGCCTCCAGCGCGCGCTGGTACACTTCGGACGCCCGGCGGGCAAGCTCCGCGGCGAGTCCCGCGCCGGCCTGCGTCACGGCCGTCGGTGACGCCCCCGCCGGGGGGGACTCGATGACGCCGCCGAACAGCCGCGCCAGCCCGCCTTCGAGCGTCTCTTCCATCACGACGCGATTCTGGTGCGCGACCACGACCCGCTTCAGCTCGGGGATGCGTCCCCCTTCGGCGCGCAAGTACAGCGGCTGCACGTAAATGAGCGACTCCTCGATCGGGATCACCAGCAGGTTGCCGCGGATGACCTGGGAGCCACGCTGATCCCACAGCGAGATCTGTCGGGCGATTTCCGCGTCCTGGTTGATGCGGTTGACGTTCTGCGTCGGCCCGAACACCAGGCTCTGCTTGGGCAGGCGATACACGACCAACTGGCCGTAGTGCTCCCCGTCGTTCCGCGCCACCATCCAGGAGGCGAGGTTGTCTTTGCCCCGCGGCGTGAACGGCACCATGAAAATGAACTCCGCCTCGCGCTCGCCGGGCAGGCGCATCACGATGTGCCGGAGGAAGCGATCCTGCGTTTCCGCTCCCTGCGAGAGCACCGGCTTTTGCCACTGATCTTCCCGGTGATAGAACGCCTCCGGCTCGGCCATGTGGTA
>JBOHST010000414.1:0-16406 GCA_050733375.1 Gemmatimonadales bacterium | reverse complement strand
ACGGTGCAACTGGCGGCGTACCAAGACCATCACGAGTATGACGCGGCCGACGTGACCCGGCTCGTGCAGGCCGCGGCTGCCGCCGGTTATCTTGTGGTCACCGAAAAAGACGCCGTGAAGCTGCGCGCGCTGTGGCCGTCCGGCGGGCCGGAGCCCCTGGTGGCGGTCATGGAGTGGATGTGGGAGCGGAACGGGGACGTGGTGGAGCGCGCGCTCCTGGACGTCCTGGCCGCCCCAACCGGCGGACCATCGAACTTCACCAACAAACGGATATGACTGCCACTGGGTCGAATACGGAGCCGCACATGCTGATCCGCCCGGACAAGGATCGGTTTCTGTCCGAGGAGAATCCATTCGAGGCGATGATGGAGCGGTTCGACCATGCCGCAAAGCTGCTCAACCTCGATCCGGGCCTCTACAAGGTGCTGCGCAATCCCGAGAAACAAATCATCGTCTCGGTGCCGGTGTTCCGGGACAACGGCGAAGTGGAGGTCTACACCGGCTACCGGGTGCTCTACAACACCTCGCGGGGGCCCGCCAAGGGGGGCATCCGGTTCGACCTCAACGTCACCCTGGAGGAAGTCAAGGCGCTGGCCGCCTGGATGACGTGGAAGTGCGCCGTGGTGAACATCCCGTTCGGCGGCTCCAAGGGCGGGGTGGTGTGCGACCCCACGACCATGTCCTTGGCCGAGCTGGAGCGGGTGACGCGACGCTACACCTCGAGCATCATCGAAACCCTGGGCCCGGACTCCGACGTGCCGGCCCCGGACGTGAACACCAACGAGCGCGTGATGGCGTGGATCATGGATACCTATTCCATGCACAAGCGCCACACCGTGACCGCCGTCGTGACCGGCAAACCGGTGGAGATGGGTGGGTCGCTCGGCCGACGCGAGGCGACTGGGCGAGGGTGCATGTTCGTGACTCGCGACGCGCTCGCCAAACTCGGCCTGCCCATGAAGCAGGCGCGGGTCGTAGTGCAGGGATTCGGCAACGTGGGGTCGATCGCGGCGGATTTCCTGGTCAAAGAAGGGGCGACGGTCGTGGCGGTTTCGGACAAGTCCGGCGGCCTCATCAATCCCAAAGGGCTCGACATCGGCGACTTGTTGGCGTGGGTGCGCGAGCACCGTCAACTGGCGGGCTACCCGCGGGCGGAGGCGATCGGCAACCAGGAGCTGCTGACCGTGGACTGTGACGTGCTGCTGCCCGCCGCGTTCGAAAACGTCATCACCAGCAAGAACGCTCCCAAGATCAAGGCGAAGATCATCTGCGAGGGAGCCAACGGCCCGACGACGGCGGGCGCCGACAAGATCCTGGAAGAGAAAGGCGTGTTCGTCATCCCCGACATCCTCGCCAACGCCGGCGGGGTGACCGTCAGTTACTTCGAGTGGGTGCAGGACCGAGGCGGCTATTTCTGGGACGAGGAGACGGTGAATCGCCGGCTCGAGGCAATCATCACCCGTTCGTTTAAGGAAGTCGTGGCGCTGGCGGAGAAGCACAAGGTGAACACCCGGATCGCCGCGTACATGCTGGGGATCGACCGGGTGGCGACCATGCACCGGCTCCGTGGGATGTATGCCTGATGCGCTATGAGGTCGTCGCGGTCGGCCGCGTGAAAGACGCGGCACTGCGGGCGGCGTGTGACGAGTACTTGGGTCGGTTGCGGCGCTACGCGCGCGTGGAGGAGCGGGAAGTGAAGGACGAGGCGCGACTCCCGGGAGCGATTCCCGGGGAGGCACGCCTCGTTGCATTGTCGCGCACGGGTGAGCCCTGGACCTCCACCGAGCTCGCCGACTGGACGGCGCGGTGGGATCAGGAGGGGCGGGACGTCGCGTTGGTGATTGGCGGCGCCGACGGACTGGCGGGCACGCTCTTGGCGCGGGCCGAGCGCGTGTGGAGCCTCTCGGCACTCACGTTTCCGCACGAGCTGGCTCGCGTGATCGTGTTGGAGCAGCTGTATCGAGCGTTCACAATCCGCCGCGGGGAGCCCTACCATCGCGCCCGCTGAGCTCGGGGCGGCCGAACGGCGCGTGCTCCTGGCGCTGGTACGGCACACCCTGGAGGCGGAGCTGCTCGGCGGGACTGCGGAGGCACCGCCGGATGTTCCCGCACTGCGGGCGCGGCGCGGCGCGTTCGTGACGCTGCGTCGTGGGCTCGAGCTGCGCGGCTGCATCGGGCATGTGCCGGCCGACCGGCCGCTGGCCGAGGTCGTCATGCGGATGGCGGTATCCGCCGCCACCACCGACCCCCGATTTCCGCCGGTTGCCCCGGAGGAGCTGAGCGATCTGCGCATCGAGATTTCCGTGTTGTCGGAACCGGTGCGCGTTGATCCCCCAGACGTGGCCCGCGTCCAGCCCGGACGAGACGGCGTGATCGTGCGGCGCAGCGGGCGGCAAGGCGTGCTGCTGCCCCAGGTGGCGACGGAATTCGACTGGGGCCCCGAGGCCCTGCTCGCCGCTGCGTGCCGCAAAGCCGGTCTTGCGGCCGATGCATGGCGCGAGGCGGAGAGCGAGCTCTACGTTTTCCAGGCGGACATCTTCGGCGAATGACCGATTGGTTCGAGCAGTGGTTCGGCGAGGAGTACCACGCCCTCTACCCGCACCGTGACACCGAGGACGCGCAGCGCGCCGTGGCGCTGGTGCAGCGGGTGGCGCCGTGGCGACCGGGGGAGCGGGTGCTGGACCTCGCGTGCGGCGCCGGGCGGCACGCGGCCGAGCTCGAGCGCGCCGGTGCGCATGTGCTGGGCTTCGATCTCTCGCCGGCGATGCTGCGTCGTGCGCGTACCCTGAGCGCGGCCCCCCTGGTCCGGGGCGACATGCGGGCGCTCCCGTTCCGCCCGGGGAGCTTCGGCCTGGTTGTCAATCTGTTCACCTCATTCGGATATTTCCGCGACGACGCCGAACATCGCCTCGTGGTGCGACAGGTCGCCGACGTGCTGGCCCCCGGAGGACGCCTCGTGCTCGACTACCTCAACGCAGACCAGGTGCGGCAGACGCTGCGGCGCGACAGCGGGGAGGTGCGCGACGGCGCGACTGCCGCGCGGGTGCTGCGACGGTTCAGCGAAGAGGGTCGGTACGTCGTCAAACAGATCGAGCTGCGCGCCGAGAATCGGAGCTTTCAGGAGCGCGTGAGACTGTTCACGGCGCAGGAGCTGGCCGAGCTGCTGGAAGACGCCGGGCTCCACGTGACGGCTCGGTTCGGGGATTACGACGGTACACCCGTGAGCGCCGACTCGCCGCGGGTGATTCTGGTCGGGGAGCGCACATGAAACTCCGCATCGTGGCGACGCCCATCGCTCGCTTCGCGATGCCGCGTGATGGATCGCCGCAGCGGGTGCCGGCGGCGCTGCTCGAGGCGACACTGCCCGGGCCGGGCCGCGACCGGTTGGCGGCCGGCGAGGCGCTCGTTGTCACTACCGGCCAGCAGCCGGGATTGTTCACAGGACCCCTCTACACGATTTACAAAGCCCTGTCCGCGATTGCACTTGCCCGGCGGCTGGAGCGTGAACGACGGGTGCCGGTAGTCCCGGTATTCTGGGTAGCGGGAGACGACCACGATTTTCACGAAGCGAATCACGCCACCTTACTGAACGCCGCCGGAGAGCCGACGAAACTGGTGCTACGCGAGCGGGCGGCGGAAGGGCCGGCGTGGCCGACGTTCCGCGAAGTATGTGGGCCGGAGATCGCCGGGGCGCTCGATACACTACGACACAGCACGCCAGACTCGGAATTCAAGCCCGCGGTGCTCGAGTGGCTGGCGGCGAGCTATCGTCCGGAAACCAGTCTGGCCGACGCGTTTGCCGCGGCGCTGCAGGCGCTGCTCGGCGAGCGCGGGCTCGCGGTCGTGCGACCCTACACCGCATCGGTAAAGCGCGCAATGGTCCCGTGGCTGCTGCGCGGGCTGGACGCGACTCTCGCGGACGGCTTGAGCCCGGTGCTGGTGGAGGCGTCGCTCGGACGGGACCGGTTGCGTCCCGACGGCACCGCTTTCGTCACGCGACGCAGCGGCGAGCGGTTCAGCCGCGCCGACCTGGAGCAGGTCGCCCGCGACGCGCCGGAGCGGCTCTCGCCCAACGTGCTGCTGCGGCCCGTGGTGGAGGCGGCGCTTTGGCCGACCCTTGCGTACCTCGCCGGGCCGGGCGAGCTCCGGTATCTACCCGAGGCGGCCCCCCTGTATCGTACGCTCGCGATCGAGCCGCAGACGCCGGTGGCGCGCTGGTCCGGGGTGTTGGTCGAGGGTCGGGTGGACCGGGTACTCGAGAAGCACGGCCTCACGCTCGCCGACCTGGCCGGTCCGCCGGGTGCGGTCGAGGGGAAGGTGGTCCGCGATCAGCTGCCGCCGGAGGTCGCACAGGCGCTGGCGCAGTTGCGGGACCAAATCACGGGAGGGTACGAACGACTCGGAGCCGGGGTCGCCCGGCTCGACGCGACCCTGGAGCGCACGGCGGAATCGGCGCGCAACGCGGCCCTGGGGGGCCTGCACGATATTGAGAAGAAGCTCGTCGCCGCCCTCAAGCGGTCCAACGAGACCCTGGTCGGCCAACTGGCCCGCGCGCGCAGTGCGGTGTTTCCCGGCGGCCTGCCGCAGGAGCGGGTCCTCACGTACGCATCGATGGCGATCCGCTACGGCCCGCTGTTGCTCGCGGAGTTGGAGCATGAAGTGGCGCGCTGGACGGCGGCTTCGTAGGTTGTCGGCATGTTCAGTATCGCTATCGTGGTGCTCGTGTTCGTCGCCCTCATGATCCCGATCGTCGCGATTCTGGTCGATTCGCCGCTGGGACGCTCGATTGCGCGCCGCATGGAAGGAGGCGGCGCGGGGACAGGTGATCTGCAGAATCTGCAGCGCAAAGTCGAACTGCTCGAAGGAGAGGTGGAAGAGCTCCATCGCTCCCTCGGCGGCATGAAGGACGAGCTGCAGTTCATGCAACGGTTGATCGAGAAACCGAAGACCCCAGGCCCTTCCGGCAGCTAGGCCGTGCCGCCACCAGGCTCCGCCGGAGGCGGCGGACGGCACGCCGCGCGAGTGGCTGCCGGCATCCTCGTCACCCGCGTCCTGGGGTACGTGCGCGAGCGCGTGACCGCGCACTATCTCGGCAACGGCGCGATCGCGGACGCGTTCCGAGTCGCCCTCCGCATTCCAAACGCCATTCGCAATCTGCTCGGGGAGGGGACCCTCTCCGCGTCGTTCATTCCGGTCTACGCGACGCTGAACGAGCGGCCGGACAAGGCGGCCGCGCGCAGCCTCGCTGGGGCGGTGGCCGGGCTGCTGCTGCTCGGTGCGGGCCTGCTCGCGGTGGCCGGCATCGGGTTCGCCGAACCGCTGACCACGGTTCTGGCCCCTGGGCTCGAGCCCGGCACCCGGGTGATCGCCGTGACGCTCATGCGGTTGCTGTTCCCAATGGCCGGCCTCATGGTGTTGTCGGCCTGGTGTCTTGGGATCCTGAACACCCATCGCCACTTTTTCCTGCCGTACGCGGCGCCCGCGCTGTGGAACGTCGCCGGGATCGTCGCGCTCGTGGTAGCAGCGACGTGGCTTGTGAGCCCGGCGCTGCCGGTCGAGCAGCAGCTGTACCGGCTCGCGCTGGCGCTGGCCTGGGGCACGGTGGCCGGCAGCCTGTTGCAGGTTGCGGTGCAGCTCCCGACCTGCTGGCGACTGCTGAACGGGATTGCTTTCCGCGTGAGCGCGGCGCCGGAAGGCGTGCGGGCCGTCCTGACCGCCTGGGCGCCACTCGTATTCGGCGCCGGCGTGGCTCAGATCTCTTCGCTGGTGGACACGTTCCTCGGCTCCTTGGCGGGGCAGGGTGGAGTGTCGAGCCTCGTGTACGCGCAGCTGATCCAGGTGCTCCCCGTGAGCCTCTTCGGGACCTCTGTCGCGGCGGCGTCACTCCCCGAGCTGGCGCGGGAGGCCGAGGCGGCGACTCCCAACGACCAGCTGCGCACCCGGATCGCGACCGGGTTTCGCCGTATCGCGTTTTTTGTCATCCCCTCGTCTGTGGCGTTCGCGGCCTTCGGGCCGGTGATCGTCGGCGCGCTGTTCCAGACGGGCCGTTTCGCCAGTGGCGACACGCTTCAGGTCGGCGGCGTGCTCGCTGCGTATGGAGTCGGGTTGCTGGGGCAGGCGACGGTGAAGCTGTTCGCATCCGGGTTCTACGCCTTGCGGGACACCCGGACACCCGTCCAGATCGCTTCGTTCTCGCTGGTCCTCTCGGGCGGGCTGGCCTACTTGTTTATGCAGTGGTATGGGCCGGCCGGCATTGCTTTCGGGTCGTCACTCGGCGCCACGCTCAACGTCGTGCTGCAACTGCGCCTGCTGGACGGGCGGATCGGCCGGGTGCTGGGTGGTGCTGACTGGCGGGCGTTGGGCACCTGCGTCGTGGCCGCGCTGGTAGCCGCCGGGGCCGGAGTAGCCGCGGCGCGGCTGGCTGCCGGCATGGGGCCGATTCCGCTGGCCCTGGTAGCGCTGGGTATCTTTGGGCTGACCTACGCTGCCGTGACGCTCGCTCTGAGGCACCCCGACGCCGCCCGCCTATGGACATTCCTCCGCTGATTGCCCGCAAACTCGCCAGCCTCCCTGATCGGCCGGGCGTCTATCTGTGGCGAAACGGGGTGGGGGAAGTGCTGTATGTGGGCAAGGCGAAGAGCCTGCGCGCGCGCGTGCCCGCGTATTTCGCCCCCGACCATCAGGATACGCCGGAGCGCGCCGCCCTCACCACCCAAATCGCCGACCTCGAGACGATCATCGTGCCCAACGAGGCGCAAGCGCTGCTGCTCGAGAACAATCTGATCAAGGAGCACCAGCCGCGCTTCAACATCCGCCTCCGCGACGACAAGAGCTATCCCCGCATCGCCGTGACGGTGGGAGAGCCGTTTCCACGGGTGCTGGTCGTGCGACGCATTCAGCTGGAGGGCGCCCGCTTTTTTGGTCCCTACACCGATGTAGGAACGTTGCGCCAGACCTTGGGCATCATTCGACGGTTGTTCACCGTCCGCAGCTGTCACTACGATCTGCCGCACGACGCGCCCAACCGTCCGTGCCTGGACTATCACATCGAGCGCTGCCGCGCCCCGTGCGTGGGCTACCAGAGCGCAGCCGATTACCGGCGCATGATTGACGACGTGCTCTTGTTCCTCGAGGGGAAGACGCTCGAGGTGCGCGGCCGCCTGCGGGAGCGCATGCAGCTCGCGAGCGCGGAGCTCGACTTCGAGCGAGCGGCGCAGCTCCGCGACGCTCTGCAGTGGCTCGAGCAGGTGGAGCGGCCGCAGACCGTCGAGCTGGTCGGCCGAGGGGACGCGGACGCCATCGGCTTGGCGCGCGATGGGGATGATGCCTGTGGCGCGATCCTGCGCATCCGAGACGGTCGGTTGATCGCCCGGGAGCATCGCTTTCTGGAGCGGGCGGGCGGGGAGCCGGAGGCGACGGTGCTCGCGGCCTTCCTGGTCCGGTTCTACCTGCCACTCGACGCCCGCGCTGCTCGCGTGCTGCTGCCGTTTGTGCCGGAGGATGTCGAGGGCCTCGGCACGATCGCGCCCGCGGTGGAATGGCTCGTTCCGCAACGCGGCACCAATGCGAAGCTGGTCGAGCTTGCCGACCAGAACGCGCGGCACCTGCTCGAGAGCCTGCTGCTCGAATCGTTCGACGTGGAAGAGCGGGCGGCCGATCCGGTGTACGCACTGGGTCGGGACCTCGGGTTGGCGAGCGTGCCGCGCGCGTTCGTGGCCATCGACATCTCCACCAATCAAGGCCGTGATACGGTCGGCTCGCTCGTCTGGTTCGAAGCGGGCCGCCCCAAGAAATCCGAGTACCGGCGCTACCGGATCCGGGGGCCGCAGCAGGATGATTTCGCGGCGGTGCGTGAGGTGGTGTCGCGGTTCCTACGGCGCCGGATCGAGGAAGAGAAACCGCTGCCCGAGTTGATCGTGATCGATGGCGGCAAAGGACAACTCTCCGCTGCTGTGGCGGCCGCTGCGGAGCTCGGTCTGGCCGCGCAGCCGTTGGCGAGCCTGGCGAAGCGGGAGGAGGAGGTGTTCCTTCCCGGTCGGGACGAGCCGCTGCGGTTGTCGCGTCGCAGTCCGTCGCTCAAGCTGCTGCAGCGTGCGCGCGACGAAGCCCATCGTTTTGCCGTGACCTATAGTCGGCGGAAGCGCTCGCAGCGGACTATCACGTCCGAGCTGCTCGCGATTCCCGGTGTCGGCCCCCGGCGACGCCGCCTGCTGCTGGAACGGTTCGGCTCCGTGGCCGGCGTCCGCACTGCCACGCCGGGTGAAATCGCCTCGCTTCCCGGGTTTTCGCACACGCTTGCCGAACGGGTGCTGGAACGGTTGGAGCGGAAGTGAAGGTCAGTTGGTGGCTGGAGTGCTCCGCGTGCGGGCGTCAGCGGTCCGCCGACGGAGTTGCAGGCGTATGCGAATCGTGCGGCGCCCCCTATCTGGTGCGCTATGCCGCTGCTCCAGATCCTGGGGTCAAAGCCATGCTTGGGGGCCGTCCGTGGTCGATGTGGCGCTACAGGGAATGGCTGCCGCTGGGCGACGGGGAGCAGCCGGTGAGTCTGGGCGAGGGCGGCACGCCGCTCTTGGACGCGGCGCGCCTGGGCGCTCGACATGGGTTCGCGCGGTTGCTCGTCAAAGACGAATCGGTAAACCCCACCGGATCGTTCAAGGCTCGCGGACTGGCCGCGGCCGTCACGCGGGCGAGCCATGGGGGCGCCGAGGCGTTCGTGGTGCCCACGGCGGGCAATGCCGGCGTCGCGCTGTCCGCCTATGCGGCGCGTGCCGGTGTGCCATCGCGCGTGTACGCACCGGCCACCACGCCGGGAACGATTCTCGCTCAAATCCGCAGCTACGGCGCCGACCTCGTCCTGCTGGACGGACACATCGGCGATTGCGGCAAGGCGGCTCGCGCGTACGCCGCTGAGAGCGGAGCGGTCGATGTGTCCACGCTGCGCGAGCCGTACCGCATCGAAGGCAAGAAGACGTTGGGCCTCGAGCTCGCCGAGCAGCTCGGCTGGACGCTCCCCGATGCGGTCGTCTACCCGACCGGGGGAGGCACCGGATTGATCGGCATGTGGAAGGCGTTTAAAGAGCTCCAACAGGCTGGCTGGATCGGCGATCGGTTGCCGCGGTTGTACGCCGTGCAATCCGCCGGATGCGCGCCGGTAGTCCAGGCATTCGAGCGCGGCGCGGAGCGGTGCACGCCGTGGCCCGACTCGCAGACGGTAGCGGCCGGGTTGCGGGTGCCCGGGCCGTTTGGTGACCGCCTGATGCTCAGCGCGTTGCGCGAGAGCGGCGGCGGCGCCGTGGCGGTCAGCGATGCGGAGCTCACGGCGGCCGCGACCGAGCTGATGACCGTCGAGGGAATCGACGCCGCGCCCGAGGGCGGAGCAACTCTCGCGGGGGCGCGCGCCTTGCTCGCCCGCGGCGCCATCCAGTCGCACGAAACGGTGCTGCTGTTCAACACCGGTGCTGGGTGGCTCTATCGAGGCTAAGCTGTTTATATTTCGTCACTTCGGCCATGCCCATCGCGATCATCGACCCCAGCGCCGGCATCAGCGGCGACATGACGCTCGGCGCCCTCTTGAGCCTAGGGCTGCCGGTTGGCTGGCTCGAGGGTTTGCCGGCGCGGCTCGGGCTCGAGGGGGTCGGCGTTTCGGTGCGAGACGTCAAACGCGCCGGTGTCGGCTGCAAGCAGGTGGAATTCACGATTCCGGACCAACCACACGGTCGCCATGTCGCCGAGCTCGTGCAGCTCGTGGAGCAGGCCGCCATCTCAGATCGGGTGAAGCAGCAGGCGGTGCGTGCGTTCCGGCTCATTGGGGAGGCCGAAGGTCGCGTGCACGGCGTTCCCGCCGACCGGGTTCATCTCCACGAGGTCGGGGCGGTGGATGCCGTGCTGGATATCGTCGGATCGGTCGAGGGATTCGAGCGATTGGAGGTCGCAGCGGTGTATCATCGACCGGTCGCGATCGGCACAGGCTGGGTGGAAGCGGCTCACGGTCGTCTGCCGGTTCCGGCACCGGCGACCGCCCTGCTGCTGGAAGGGCTCGAGGTGACGGCGGGCGGCCCGGTGGAGGGGGAGGCAACGACGCCGACCGGCGCGGCCCTGTTGCGGGTGTTGTCGTCCGGCTCGCCGCCCGAGCGGTGGCGGATGGTGTCGAGCGGTTGGGGAGCCGGATCGCGCGACCCGCAGCACTACCCGAACGCGTTGCGCATTCAGCTTGCCGAGCCGGCGTCGGAAGCGGGGCAGGTGACGGTGTTGGCCACCGACATGGACGATCTGAGTCCCGAATACGTGGAGCCGCTGCGTCAGGCGTTGCTGGCGGCCGGGGCGCTCGATGTCCAGACGTGGCCGGTGCAGATGAAAAAGGGTCGAACAGGGATTCGGTGTGAGATCGTGGTGGATGACCCTGGCGTCGAGGCCGTGACGATGGCGTTGTTTCGTCACAGCACCACGGCCGGGGTGCGGCGTACGCGAGCCGAGCGGGTTACGTTGCCCCGGCGTCAGGTAACGGTGCGGCTCGGCGACGACGTCCAGGTGAGGGTCAAAGTGCTCGAGGGGCCTGCTGGCGGGCCGCCCAGGGTGAAGCCTGAGTATGATGACGTCCTCGCGGCGGCGCTGGCCCTCGGGCAGCCTCCCCTCGAGGTGGCGCGCGCCGCGCAACGCGGCGCCGAGGCATTGATCGCGGACATCAAGGAGTAACACGCCCATGCGAAAGCCGATTCTCGCCACTCTGCTCGGGACGCTCGTACTGGCTCCGCCGCTCGCCTTCGGGCAGGGGACGTGGATCCCGCCGAAATGCGATATCAAGCCGGGGCACTTCCTGGTCAACAGCGCCGTGCTGTATCTCATCAGCGCCGCCAAGACCCGGTTTGACGATGTGCGCGAACGGGATCTGCGCGACGCCAACCGCTCCCTGACACAGGCGGTCACCAGCGGTGGCCAGGACAAGAACCCGGCGGCGTGGTACTACTTCGGGCGCTACTACGTGACGCGCAACGACGCCGCCGGCGCCGACTCGGCGTTCCGGAAGGCCGAAGCTCTCATGCCGACCTGCAAGGAGGACATTCTCTTCTATCGGCGCAACGCCCTGTGGGTCCCAGTGTTCAACGCGGGCATCGCGGCGTTTACCGCGCAGCACTACGACTCCGCGATCGCTTCGTTCCGGAGGGCCAACCTGATTTATGACGCCGAGCCGCAGGGCTTCACGATGATGGCCACGGTGTTTTTCAACACGAGCCACCCCGACTCCGCGGCGAAGTACTTCCGTCTCGCCATCCAGGCCGCCAGCGATCCTAAGTTCGCGAGTGAACGGAAAGACGCGATGTTTAACCTCGGCAACGCGTACTTTGCGGCGCAGCAGTACGATTCCGCGGCCGCCGCATTTAGCGAGTACCTGCGCGTCGCCCCCAATGACCCGGTGGCCCTGGCCCGGCTGGGCGACGTGCTCACGGCGGGTGGGCACACAGACTCGGCGATGGCTGTGTACCGGCAGATCGTCGCTCATGCCGATTCCGCCGAATCGCAGAGTTTGTTCAACGCCGGCGTCTCCATCTACAACGCGGCACCGCCGTTCCCCGACACCGCCGCGCTCGGCGCCGGGTGTCGCACCGAGCGGCGCGGCGGGCGGACCACGCTGACGGCCACGCAACGCCGCGCGATCGCGGTGTCCTGCGACTCGGTCACGCGTCAAACGGTGCGCGACCGCGATGCCGCCGCCGCGGGCAGCTATCGGATTGCCGCCCAGGCGTTCGAGGCCGGCCTCAACCGCCACCCCCAAAGCCGCGACGGGCTGTACAACCTCGCCAACGCCTTTCTGGCGTTGCGGGAGGCGGACAACATGCTCCCCATCGCCCAGCGGCTCATTCTCGTGGACCCGTTGAACCGCAACGCCGTACGGCTCGTGGCACAGGCCTGGCAGCTCAAGAACAAGGGGGATTCGGCGCTGCACTACGTGATTCTCGCGGATTCGCTGCTGCCGGTGGATGTCACGGTGAGCCGGTTCAGCCCGGGGGATCAGAGCGCCAGCATCGCCGGGCTCATCACCAACTACCACACAAAGCCCAGCGTCCCGTTCAAACTGGTGTTCGAGTTCCTGACCGCGAGCGGCGAACCGGTCGCGACGCAAACCGTGGACGTTCCCGCGATCGACGCGGGAGGCAATCACCCGTTCACCATCCAGGCGATCGGGGCAAAGGTTGAGGCGTGGCGGTACAAGAAGGAGTGATCCCGTCGCGGGGACGGACTCAGCGCAGTGCATGAATGGGCGGTGCGATGTCCGCTCCCAGCGGAACCGGCCGTCGCTCACCAGCGACGGCCGTCGTGTTTTTCCGATAGTCGCGACACGGTTACGCTTTCGGGCAGGCCGGACAATGCTCATCCGCAAGGCGATCCTCGCGCTCACCGTCGTCGTCCAGGCGGCGTGCCAAGCCGTCCAGGAACCGCTTCCCGCTCCAACCGGTCCGTTCAAGACCGGACGGATCAGCTTCCACTGGAAGGACACCGCGCGCGCCGAACTCGAGACGAAGGCGAGCGACGATACGCGCGAACTGATGGTGCATGTCTTCTACCCGACCGACCCCCACGCCTCGGGCGCGCGGGCCCGGTATGTGCCTGACGCACACCTGATGCGGCGCCCTGGAACGACGAACAGGTCGCGCGCATCAAGGCGATGCGCGCCTACAGCCGGGAAAACGTCGCGCTCGCCACGGGGAACCAGCGCTTCCCGGTGGTCCTCTTTGCCGCGGGCGGCGGAATGAAGGTGCTCACCTACCACGCCCTCATCGAGGATCTCGCAAGCCACGGCTACGTGGTTGCTGCCATCGAGGGACCGTACAACCCGCGCGCCGTTCAGCTCCCCGACGGCCGCGTGCTCGGCAACCTGGCGCCCGACGGGCGCGGGTGGCCGGCGCCGAGGAGTGGCGAGGAATACCAGCGTTTCTACACCGAGCGCGTGGCGCACATGGCGCGCGACTTCACCTTCGTGATCGACAAGCTCACGACACTCGAGCGTGGCGACGGCCGGTTCGCCGGATGGCTCGACCTTTCACGCGGAGTCGGCGCCGTGGGCCACTCGCGAGGCGGCCACGCTGCCGCTGCTGTTCGAGTCATCGAGCCGCGCGTCTGTGGGGGAATCAACCTCGACGGGACGGCCGGGCCATACGCTGTCCTGCCGATCAAGGAGAACGACGCTGGGGAGCAGCCATTCCTCTGGATTCAGAATCCGCTCCCGCCGCCGCCGACCGCACAGCAACTGGAGCGCGCGAATCGCACCATGGCGCAGTACAACGAGCAGGTCATGCGGGTGGTGACGGCCTGGGACACGCAGATGAAGACTGTTGGCGGAGGCGCCATCAGGGTGACCATCGACAACCCAGGTGCCGAGCACATCGACTTTTCCGATGAGGTCTATTGGGACCACGCGCGGACGCCGGAGGCGCTCGCCGGGAAAATGAAGACGCTGGCGACAACGCGTTCGTATCTGCGGTCGTTCTTCGAGGGGTGCCTCAAGGGCGATTGGGGGCGACTCAGGAGACTCGTGGGCGAAGCGGGCAAGGCGGCGCCCGAGGTAAGGGTTTCTGTCTTTGGGAAGTTCCGACCGGAGCAGGAGTGATCACATCGGAGGGACGCACCCAGCCCGGAGCATGAATCAGGTTAAGGGCGTTGACGATTGATGCCCCACCGGGCATTTTGACGTATTCGCGGGCGTAATTCAGGGGTAGAATGCCAGCTTCCCAAGCTGGACGTCGTGGGTTCGAATCCCATCGCCCGCTCTTCGAGATGAACACGCGATTGCGCAGCTACGCCTACGTGTATCGGCCGACCCTCATCACGGGCCGGCGCCGAGGGCGTACACGCAGCTGAATCGCACACCGTACTCCCAGGCGTCCACTGAGCGGCCCGTGAAAACCCACGGGCCGCTTCGTTTTTCACCACGAAAGGGGAGGGGCCATGCGCCAACAGGATTCGACCAGTCCCCCGGCACAGTCGTTCTTCATCACACAGGATCTGAGTGCCTACGCCGCCGAAGACCATGCGGTGTGGTCGCTGCTGTACGCGCGACGGATGCAGGCTTTGCAAGCGACCGGCAGTCGCGTGTTTCTCGAGGGGACGGAGCGCATCGGACTCACGCCGGATCGCGTGCCGGATCTCGCGGACGTAAACCGTCGTCTCGCAGCCCGCACGGGGTGGGCAGCGGTTCCGGTCTCCGGATTCCTGCCGGCCCGGGAGTTTTTCGCGTGCTTGGCGACCCGTCGCTTTCCCACCACCGTGAAGGTGCGCCCCCGCCAACAGCTCGATTATCTCCCCGAACCGGACATTTTCCATGACGTGTTCGGCCACGTGCCGTTGCACGCCGATCGGGTATTTGCCGACTTCCTGCAACGCTTCGGTCGAGCAGCGGGTGCGGCGACGACCGAGGGGGAGGTCCAGGCCATGGCCCGGCTGTTCTGGTTCACGGTGGAGTTCGGGCTCATCCGCGAGTCGGGAGACGTCAAAGTCTACGGCAGCGGCCTCATTTCCTCGCACGGCGATGCCACGAACGCCCTGGGGCCTCGCTGCGAACGGCGGCCATTTTCGCTCGACGCGGTGCAGGCGCAGCCGTTCGAGATCGACCGCCTCCAAGACGTGTTGTTCATCATCGACTCGTTCGATCAGCTGTTCGATGCGGTGGAACGAGCGGAGCGACGCCTCGGGTGGGCGCCACATTGACAGCGGCTCAGGGCCCGGCAGATTCGACTCCACGCCTACCGGAGGGTTCCATGCGTCCGTTCGCCGTCGCCCTCGCCTTCGTGGCCGTGCCTGCCGCGGCCCTGGTTGCGCAGCAAAAACCGTGGGTCGGTCCGCAGCCGTCCTGCGGGCTCCAGCCGGGGCATTTTCGCATCAACAGCGCAGTCCTGAACCTCAAGCTGGCAGCCGAGCAACCGGCGCAGCGCGACCGGATGCTGCGGCAAGTCCAGGACGTGCTGGCGCGAGCCATCCGGGACGACAAACAGGACAAAAACCCGGCCGCCTGGTACTACTTCGGGCGGTACTACGTCGAGGTCGGGGACGCGGTGGGTGCCGACACCGCATTCGATCGTGCCGAAGCCCTCGCCCCGCAGTGTGCGAGTGATATCAGTGGCTATCGGGCGACGCTGGCCGAGGAGGTATTGAATCGCGGGCTCACCGTCTGGCAGGGCGGGAGCGCGGATTCGGCCGTGGTGTCGCTGCGGCAGGCCTACGCCCTCGACCCGTCTCGACCCAAGGCGCTGTTTCAGCTCGGGTCGCTCTACGTCGGACAAAACCAGCTCGATTCGGCGGCTGCCGTGCTGCAGGAGGCGGCGCGCGTAGCTGGAACCGATACGGCGTATGCGGACTCCAAGCGCGATGCGCTGCAAACGATCGCGCGTTTGACGTTCCGGCGCAGCCAAGCCGACGCGGCCGTGCAGAGATGGCAGCGCTCCCGCTACAGCCGTGACTCGATCGCTCCCTGGGTCAGCAACGATTCCGCCATCGTAGCGAGGATGCAGCAATCGTCGGCGTCCCGACGGGCCAGAGGGGCGCGGCTGTCCGCCGCCGACCAGCAGGCCTTCAGCCGTGACTCGACCCTCCGGGCCGACTCGCTGGCGGGTCGCCGGGCCATGCGGGACGGTTTGCGCCAGCAGGCGACCGCTGACAGCGCCGCAGCCCAGCCGGCGCTCGAGCCGGCGCTCGCGGCCTACCGGAGCCTGGTCGCGGCGTATCCGGGCAATGCCGAGGCGGCAACCACGCTCTCGACGGCCTACGCGCAAGCAGGGCGGATGGGCGAGGCGGCCGGCGCGTTCGATGGCCTGTTCGCACACCCCACGGCGCTCTCCTCGACAGAGTGGTATGAGCTGGGTCAGCGCTTGGTGCAGGGGAAGCTGTCGGGCCCGGGCGCGAAGGCGTACGGGATGGCGTTGCAACACAACCCGTTTCACCGCAACGCCCTGTCGGAGCTCGCCAGTGCCTACCTGGCGATGAAGGACACGGCCGGCGCATTGACAATGGCCCAGCGCCTCAATGCCCTCGACCCCTTGAACAAGGTAGCGGTGCGACTGCTGGGACAGGCTTGGGACCTGCGAGGCCGCCGGGACTCCGCCCAGAAATACACCTCATTGGGCGACACACTGAGCATAGAACTCACGGTCGCGAGTCTCGTGGTGGACAGCAATGCGGCGACCGTCGCCGGGGTCGCCTCGAATACCGGAGCCGCTCCCTCCAAGCCGGCGCGGATCACGTTCGAGTTCCTGGACGCCCAGGGCGCGGTGCAGGGCACCCAGACGGTGGAGATCCCCGCCTTCCCGCCGGGTGGTAACCAGGAGTTCACCGCCAGGGGTGTGGGGCGAGGGATCGTCGGCTGGCGTTACCGGCCCTCCTAGACGATATTTCTGGTTGCTCAAGTTTCTGCCGGCGTT
>JBOHST010000413.1:0-4409 GCA_050733375.1 Gemmatimonadales bacterium | reverse complement strand
CTCCCCTCGAGCGACGGGCTCACCCTGCAGGGCGAAGTCTGGGTTCCGCTTTCCGGGCCGGCCGATTTCCAGATCGACCTTGAGGTCGGCAAGCGGGCGGTGGGCCGGCGGCGGGTGCGGATCGTGCCGCCGCGACGCTGGACCTTGTACTGGCTCTCTTCCAACCACACCGATGTCGGCTATACGGATCTTCAGGAGCGGTGTCTCGAGATCCACCGCCAAAACCTCGACGCCGCCCTGGCCCGACTCCCGGCGCACCCCAACTACCGCTGGACCGCGGAATGCGCGCTCCAGGTGTTGTCCTACGTGGAGAACCGCGGGCCGGCCGCCGCTGCAGCACTGCTCCAGGCGATTCGCGACGCGAAGGTCGGGTTCCACGCCCTGTTCGCGAACGAGCTGACCGGGCTACTGGATCACGAGACCGCGGCCCGCATGGTCTGGCCGGCAGGTCTGCTGGCGCGGGAGCGTGGCCTCACCTACTCCACCGCGCAGATTACCGACGTACCTGGCCAGACGCTCACGTTCCCGATGCTGCTCGCGGCGAGCGGGGTGCGCTATCTCGCGAGCGGCCCGAATCCCGACCGCGCGCTGCCGCTGCTCCCCCGTGCCGAAGCGGCCGTGCGCGGTCTGACAGGTGAGTGGACGGCCTACCCGCAGCTGTACTGGTGGGAAGGCCCGGACGGCAGCCGCGTGCTTCATTGGCGTAGCCATCACTACGGCGACGGGCTGCGCTTCGGATTCGATCGCGGTGCGGACGAGATGGCGCATCGCCTGTCGGATTGGCTGCTCGGCAACCCAGCCTTTCAGTCGCCGACCTGGCCGTACGACATCGCGCTGCTGTACGGCGCGCAGTGGGACAACGCCCCGATCGACGAGACATTGATCGCGAACGCGGAAGAGTTCTCGCGTCGCTACACGTTCCCGCGGCTCGTCACGAGCCGCGCCGAGGATTTCTTCCGCGAGCTGGAGCGCCGCTACGGAGCCCAGATCCCGGTGCGCCGCGGCGACACGGGGCTGTATTGGGAGGACGGCGCCGCCTCCACCGCCGCCGAGCTGGCGCGGTTCCGAGCCGCGCAGCTTGCCGCGCGCGCCGCCGAGCTCGTGGCCCTGTGGGACGAGCGCGTCGAGGCGCCGGATCCGGCTCGCGTCGATCGGATCCGCGCGCGCGCCGAGGAGCGGCGCCACATGTGGCGCAACCTGCTCCTGTTCGGCGAGCACACCTGGGGCGCGGCCGAAAGCGTCAGCGCGCCGGACGGGCGCCAGACCGTCGAACAGTGGGCCTACAAGCGGCGCTTCGTCGAGGGGGCGGAGGCCGCGGCGCGTGCCCAGCTCGCGGAAGGGTTGCTGCGCATCGGCCGCGGCACCGACGTCGGGCCGGGACGGATCGTGTTCAATGCCGGCAATTGGCCGCGCACCGACGTCGTGCGCGTCCCGGGCGGCGCCGGCACGAGCCTCGAATGCAGCGGCCAGACCTGCCCGGCTGTGGACTTGCCGGACGGGGATGCCCTCGTCCTGTTCCGCGACGTCCCCGCGCTGGGCTACCTCGCGTTCAAGACGCAGCCGCGCTCGCCCGCGCCACCGGTCGATGACGGCGAGGATCTCGAGGCGGTCGCCGGGGGCTTTCGCGTCCGCCTCGACCCTGCTACCGGCGCCCTAGCGTCGTTCACGGGTCCGGATGGCAAGGAGCGCGTGAAGGTGTCGCCCTGGACGGGGTTGAACCAACTGTTGCACGTCACGGGCGGCGACGGCTCGACCCTGTGGACGACGAGCGACCGCGACACCCTGCGGACCCCGCCCACACTCGACGTCGCGGGAGCGACCCAGGTGACCTCGCGCCGCTGGCGCCTGCCGGGGATCGGGGTTCGGCTCGACGCCACGCGCACGCTGCGCGGCTGCGGTGCCGTGACGTCGAGCGTGACGCTGTACGACAACTTGCCCTGGATCGACGTCGAGAACCGTCTGACCAAGATCGCGACGCTCGAGAAAGAGGCGCTGTACGTGGCGTTTCCGTTGGCGTTCACCCAGCCGACCGTCGAGGTGGAGGTGCCGCTCGGCCGGATGACGGTCGAGCAGGATCAACAGCCCGGGAGCTGCCGCGACTGGTATTGCCACGCGCACTGGGTGTGGCTGCACGAAGGCCAGGACGGAGTGCTATGGAGCGCGCTCGACGCGCCGCTGTTCACGTGCAACGATCTGTTCCGCGGCGCGTGGCGCCGGACCATCGCGCCGGACGGCACGCTGTTCTCCTACGCCATGAACAATTATTGGCACACGAACTACGCTGCCCGGCAGGGCGGCGACGTCGTGCTGCGCTACCGTCTCTCCCTGCTCGCGCCGGGCGATGCCGCCGAGCCGGTGCGCCGCGGCTGGGCGGCGTGCGATCCGCTGTACTTGAGCCCGCCCTACATCAACACGGCGCCCGGGCCGCTCATCGGCCGCGACGCGACACTATTCATCCCCGACCGCGACGTCCTCGTGGTCGGCGCGAAGCCGGCCGACGACGGTGAGGGCGCGGTGGTAAAACTGCTCGACGTGCGCGGCATGGCGCGCTCGGTGGGCGTGTGGCCCGCGGGATATGAGTTCCGTATGGCGCGTCGCACCAACCTCGTGGAGATGAACGGCGACGCGTTGCCCGTCGGTGCGGACCGCCGCGCGACGGTTGACGTCAAGGCGTGGGGGATCGCTGCCGTACGGCTCTTTACACCGCGAGAGACCGCGGGTTAACGTCCGGCCATGACTGCCACGAAGCCGATGACCCTGGGCGAGCTACAGCAGACCGAATGGGGCGCGCCCGCCCGCGTGACGCGCACCGTGAAGGATGAGCTGCGCGAAAACCTGATCTGCCTGCTGGAAAACGGCGCCCCGCTGTTCGCCGGGATCGTGGGCTACGAGGACACGGTCGTCCCGCAGCTCGTCAATGCGATCCTGTCACGGCACAATTTCATTCTCCTGGGACTGCGCGGCCAAGCGAAGAGCCGAATTCTGCGGCAGCTGGTGAGTCTGCTCGACGAGGAGGTCCCGATCCTCGCCGGCAGCGAGGTCAACGACAACCCCTTCTCGCCGATCTCCAAGTACGGTCGGGAGCTGGTGGCCGAGCACGGCCATCGCGCGCCGATCGCCTGGCTGCCGCGCGACGCGCGCTTCGTGGAGAAGCTCGCCACCCCCGACGTCACCATCGCGGATATCATCGGCGACGTGGACCCGATCAAGGCGGCTCGCGGCGGGCATTTGCTCTCCGACGAGCTGACGATGCACTTCGGCCTGCTGCCGCGGGCCAACCGCGGCATTTTCGCGATCAACGAGCTTCCCGATCTCGCCGGGAAAATCCAGGTCGGCTTGTTCAACATCATGCAGGAAGGCGACGTCCAGCTCAAAGGCTACCCGGTTCGGCTGAACCTGGACGTCGCACTGGTGTTCACGGCGAACCCCGAGGACTACACCGCGCGCGGCAAGATCATCACGCCGCTCAAGGACCGGGTCGGCTCGGAGATCCTCACCCACTACCCGTACACCGTGGAGCTGGGGGCGACGATCACCCGACAGGAAGCCTGGCTCGGCCGCGACGGGCGGCCGATCCGCGTTCCCGATTTCATCGCCGAGCTGGTGGAGCGCATCGCGTTCGAGGCGCGGGCCGACAAGCGCGTCGACAAGAAGAGCGGAGTCTCCCAGCGGCTGCCGATCAGCGTGCTCGAGAACGTGGTGTCGAATGCCGAGCGGCGCGCCATCGCGACGAAGGAAAAGGCCGTCGTGCCGCGGGTGTCGGACGTGTACGCGGCCCTCCCCGCGATCACCGGGAAGCTCGAGCTCGAATACGAAGGCGAGCTGCAGGGGCCCGACGCGGTCGCCAAAGACCTGGTCAAGCGCGCCGCCGGCGCCACGTTCGAGTCCCGGGTCGGCGGAGCGAACGTGGACGACATCGTCCACTGGTTCGACGAGGGTGGCGCCCTCAAGATCTCGACGGACGAGCGCTCCGAGCCGCTGCTCAAGGGGTTCAGCGTGGTGCCCGGTCTGCTCGCCCTCGTGACCCAGGTGGGGCTCGCCGGCAAGAAAGACCCCGCCCACATCGTGGCCGCCTGCGAGCTGGTGCTCGAAGGGCTGGTCGCCGAGAAACGCATCTCCCGCTCCGAGGACCTGGGCTACGTCCGGGTGCGTCCCGAGCCGAAGGGGCCGTACGGGAAGCCGGGGCCGGGGCCGAATCTGTTTACGTAGCCGTCACCCGCTGAGAGCTGACGACTGATAGCTTCGTCTCATGGCCCCCCCGCTCATCACCATCACGCGCCAGTACGCCTCCGGCGGCTCCGACATCGCCCAGCTCGTGGCGCGGGCGACCGGGTGGACGGTGATCGACAACGAGTTCGTGGACGAGGTGGCGCGCCGTGCGGAGCTGCCGGCCGCCGAGGTCGCCCAGC
>JBOHST010000412.1:0-6360 GCA_050733375.1 Gemmatimonadales bacterium | reverse complement strand
TGTCTTTGTGCTCGAATTTCACGTGTCCGTCGATCACGGTGAACAGTGAATCGTTGGAGGCGCGGCGCACGTTCAGCCCGGGATGGAACTTCGTGCCGCGTTGCTTCACGATGATGCTCCCCGCCGTGACGAACTCACCGCCAAACCGCTTCACCCCCAGGTCCTTCGGGCCTGAGTCGCGGCCGTTACGCGAAGAGCCTACGCCTTTCTTGTGTGCCATCGTTCTCTCACCCGACGGTGACGTCGGCAATCTTGACTTCGGTGAACGGCTGCCGGTGGCCGGCGTGGCGCCGGAAGCCGGCGCGCCGGGCGAACCGGAAAATGCGGATCTTCTCGCCCTTGCCGTGACGGACGACTTCCGCCGTGACCGTGGCGCCGCGCACGACGGGCTGCCCCGCATGCACTTTCTTGCCGTCACTCGTCAGCAACACGTGATCGAACGTCACTGTCGCCCCCGGCTCGGCGTCGAGCGAAGGCACCTGGATGGTCTTCCCCGGCTCGGCCCGGAACTGGTGGCCGCCAGTCACGAAAATTGCATACGTCATAGGGGCCGGAACGTAAATAGGGGCAATGTGTTAGTCAAGCGACGGCGTATTGCTCCGTCACGTCTCTGCCGGCCGGCTTGGCCATCATCCGGAATTCATCCAGGCGCATCATCGGGTCGTCGCGCACTTCCAGCTCGAGACCAGTTTGCTTCTCCAATTGGCGCAAGAAGTTAGGTTCCTGCTCGACGAGGTAGAGCGCCACTTCGGGGTGCAGCCGCACGGCGAGCTGCCGCTCCTTGTGATCCGCCCCGACCCGTTTCAGCGAACGCTCCATGCGCCGGACCACCACTTCCGGCCGGAAGACGCGTCCCGTGCCCGTGCAGGTCGGGCAGGACGCGGTCATCGACTGCAGTAATGACGGTCGCACGCGCTGGCGCGTCATCTCGATCAGGCCCAACTCGCTGACGGCAAACGCCTTGGTCCGTGCCCGGTCGCGGCCCAGGTGGGTCCGCAGCTCCTGCAGCACTTTGTCGCGGTTGCCGCGGGTCTCCATGTCGATGAAATCCACCACGATGATCCCACCGATGTCGCGCAACCGGAGCTGGCGCGCCACTTCGCGCGCCGCTTCGAGATTGGTGCGCAGGATGGTGCTTTCGGGATCCTTTTTGCCGGTGTAGCGGCCGGTGTTGACGTCGATCGAGGTCAGCGCCTCGGTTGGCTGAATGATCACGTAGCCGCCGGTCGGCAGATCGACCCGCTGCTGAAACAGGCCGCGGATCTCCGCCTCCACGTCGTACTTGTCGAACAGCGGTGTTTCGTCCTTGTAGAGCTGCACGCGCTCCAGCAGCTCCGGATCGATCTGCTTGAGATACTGCTCGATCTCGTTGTAGAGCTGGCGCGAGTCGACGAGCAGCGAATCGACCTTGTCGCTGAACAGGTCGCGCACGATGCCGCGAGTCAGGCTCGTCTCGCGCTGCAGCAGCATCGGGGCCCGCTCCGACCCGGCCTTGCGTTTGATCTTCTTCCAGAGGCCGAGCAGGTGGTCGATCTCTCGTTTGCACTTGTCTTCGGTGAGGTCATCGGCGACCGTGCGGATAATCCAGCCCCCTTCATCTTTGGGGACCAGGCCTGCGACCATCTCGCGCAGGCGCACCCGCAGTTCCCGTCCCTCGATCTTGCGGGAGACCCCGACGCGGGAAGCAAACGGCATGTAGACGAGGAAGCGACCCGGCAGCGACACCTGGGCGGTGACGCGGGGCCCCTTGGTGCTGATCGGTTCTTTGGTGACCTGAACGAGCTTGTTCTCGCCGCGCTTCAGCTCGTCGGCGACATTGGGGATGCGGCGGCGCGAGCGGCCGCGCCCGGCGGTCTGGGCGTTGCCGTTGTCATTGTCGTCGTCCTCGTCGTCGGCTTCGGCGGGCTCGTCATCCTCCTCCGCCTCTACCAAGTCCGAGGCGTGCAGGAACGCGCTCTTCTCCGAGCCTATGTCGACAAAGGCGGCCTGAATGCCGGGCAGCACCGCCTCGACTCGGCCGAGGTAGATGTCGCCGACGCTGCGACGGGTGTCGGGACGGTCCACCAATAGTTCAACAAGGCGGTCGTCCTCGAGGATCGCCACGCGGGTTTCCCGCGGGCTGCCGCTGATCAGAATCTCGCGCTTCAAAGCAAGAACCCTCGACCCCGCGGGGCCAACAGCCGCGCGGGATCCCGATAGTGTGCCAGCAATCGTCTGTGCCGGTGGAATTCGAGGAGTTGCGGGCCTGCCGACCGGACTCGAACGAACGCAGGACCGCCACGAGCGTGGTCAACGGTCCGAGCGGAGCAGCAGTCCGGTACATGTGGTAAATATAAGCACGCTTGTGACTTAGGTCAATGCGGTCTAACTTGTTACGGCCCAATCGCGCTCCGGCGGCCCGCACTCCGCTCCGAGGCTAGTCATGCGACCACAATTTGCGACGCTACCGATCATGCTGCTCGTCCCCGCCACCGTCCTCGGCCCCACCGCCGCCTCCGCCGTCGCGCAACAACTCCACTATCCGGACGCCAAGCGGGTCGATCAGGTGGACGACTATCACGGCACGAGGGTCGCCGATCCGTACCGCTGGCTCGAGGACGTGGACGCCCCAGATACCAGGGCGTGGATCGAGGCCGAGAACGCGGTGACGTTCGCCTACCTCGCCACGATCCCGCAGCGCGACGCGATCCGCCGGCGGCTCACCGCCTTGTGGGACTACCCCCGGTTCGGGACCCCGTTCAAGAAGCGGGGCCAATACTTTTTCTTCAAGAACGACGGACTGCAAAACCAGGCCGTGCTCTATCACCAACCGACCCGCTCGGCCGTGCCGACGGTGCTGCTCGATCCGAATACGCTCTCGAGCGACGGCACCGTCGCCCTCTCGACCCTCGATCTCTCCGACGACGCCCGCCGGCTCGCCTACGCCACGTCGGCGAGCGGCTCGGACTGGAACGACATCCACGTGCTGGACGTCGCGACCGGGACGGACCTCCCCGACCGCCTCCGCTGGGTGAAGTTCTCGGGAATCTCCTGGACGCACGACAACGCCGGCTTCTTTTACAGCCGCTACCCGACGCCGGAGAGTGAGAACGCGCTCCTCGCGGTCAACCGAAACCACACGCTCTACTACCATCGAGTGGGCACCGAGCAGTCCGCGGACCGCCTGATCTACGAGCGCCCCGACCAGCCCGACTGGGGACTCGGCGCCAGCGTCACCGAGGATGGGCGTTATCTGATCATGAACGTGTGGCTCGGGACGGATCGCCGGAACCGCGTCTACTACGCCGACCTGAAGGACGCGGCGCACCCGGCCCTGGGTGCGGCGCCGGTGCACCTGCTCGACGATTTCGACGCGAGCTACAGCTTTGTGGCGAACGATGGCCCGGTGTTCTACTTCCGCACCGATCTCGACGCCCCGCGCGGCCGCGTCATCGCGATCGATACGCGCCGCCCCGAGCGCGCCGCCTGGCGGGAAGTGATCCCGCAGCGCGACGACGTGCTGGAAAGCGTGGCGCTCGTGCACGGCACCTTCATCACGATGTACCTGCACGACGCGAATTCGCGCCTGGTCCTCGTCGGCCTCGACGGGGGTTCACGCGGCGAGATCGCGCTCCCAATCCTCGGAACCGCTGCCGAGCTGTCCGCCGAATCGGCCCAGGACACGGAGTTGTTCTTCTCGTTCACGTCCTACCTCTACCCCACGACCGTTTTCCGGCACGACTTCGTCACCGGCAAGACCGAGGTGTTCAAGGCGCCGCCGCTCGATTTCGACGCCAGCCCGTACGTCACCGAGCAGGTGTTCTTCACGAGCAAGGACGGCACCCGGATTCCGATGTTCCTCACCCATCGCAAAGACGTGGTGCGCGATGGCTCCAATCCGACCTATCTCTACGGCTACGGCGGGTTCGACATCAATCTCACGCCGTCGTTTTCCCCGAGCGTGCTGGTCTGGCTCGAAATGGGCGGCATCTTCGCCGTCCCGAACCTGCGCGGCGGTGGAGAGTACGGGCAGGATTGGCATGAGGCGGGAATGCACGGACGGAAGCAGAACGTGTTCGACGACTTCATCGCGGCCGCGCAGTACCTGATCGCCGAGCGATACACATCGACGCCAAAGCTGGCAATCGGCGGCGGCTCGAACGGGGGGCTGCTCGTGGGGGCGGCGATCACCCAGCGCCCGGAGCTGTTCGGCGCCGCGCTCCCGGCCGTCGGCGTGATGGACATGCTGCGGTTTCACAAGTTCACGATCGGGTGGGCGTGGGTGACGGAGTACGGGTCGGCGGACAGCGCGAGCCAGTTTCCGTACCTGTACGCCTATTCTCCGCTCCACAACCTCAAGCCGGGAACCCGCTACCCTGCGACCCTCTTGACGACCGCGGACCACGACGACCGCGTGGTCCCGGGCCACTCGTTCAAGTTTGCCGCCGCGCTTCAGGCCGCGCAGACCGGAGACCGACCCGTCCTGATCCGTATCGAAACCAAGGCCGGCCACGGCGCCGGCAAGCCGACCACGAAACTCATCGAGGAAGCGGCCGACCGCTGGGCCTTTTTGGTGCGCGTCTTGGATCTCCACCCGCAGCTTCCATAGCCAGCCCGTCGCCGGAGATTCCATGCCCAAGGTCCCCTGCTCCCTGTGCCAGACACAAGTCGAAACCCGCACGTTGTATTCCGCGCAAAAGCTCGAGCTGCCGTTGTTCGATGTGATCAAGCAGGAGCGACCCGAGTGGCCCGGCACGCGCGGGATCTGCGGCAATTGCTACGAGCAGTACCGCGCGAAGAAGCTGCTCTCCTATCTCGAGAAGGAGTACGACAAGATCACGGAGATGGAAAAGGCCATCGTCACCAAGATCGCGCGTCGCGGCCGGGTCAGCGCGTTGGTCGAGCAAGAGTACGAAGCACAAATGACATTCGGCGAGCATGTCGCGGACCGGGTCGCGCAATTCGGCGGCAGCTGGACGTTCATCGGAATCTTCGGCACGGTCCTGCTCGGCTGGATGGCCGTGAACACCTGGCTCCTGGTGCGCCGCCCGTTCGATCCTTATCCCTTCATCCTGCTCAACCTCGTCCTCTCCACCATCGCCGCGCTGCAAGCACCGGTGATCATGATGAGCCAGAACCGCCAGGCGGCCAAGGACCGATTCGAGGCGACCCAGGACTCCCAGGTCAACCTGATGGCGGCGATGGAAATCCGCGACCTACACGACAAGCTCGACGGCCTGCGCCATCGTCAGTGGCACGAGCTGTGGCATCTGCAGCAGCGCCAACTCGAGCTGTTGGAGCACCTCGACCGGAAGGTTTCGCACCCGGAGGAGAAGACCGCCGACCCCGGCCCGTACCGGCCGCCCGAGGTCTAGATCGGGCCCGTCAGTCGATCAAGCTGCCCAACAGCTGGCGGGCGATGACGATCCGCTGAATCTCACTCGTCCCTTCTCCGATTTCGCAGATCTTCGCGTCCCGCATCATCCGTTCGACGGGGTACTCGCTCGTGTAGCCGTATCCGCCGTGCAGCTGCACCGCCTTGGTGGTAGCCCGCATCGCGAGCTCCGAGGCGTACAGCTTCGCCATGGCGGCTTCCTTCTTGAACGGATGGCCGTGCTGCTTGAGCCAGGCGGCGTGATAGACCAGGTGGGTGGCCGCTTCGATTTCGGTCGCCATGTCGGCGAGCGCGAAATGCACGCCCTGGAAGCTCGCGATCGGCCGGCCGAACTGCTTGCGTTGCCCCGTGTAGGCGAGGCACTCGTCCAGCGCCCCCTCGGCAATCCCCAGCGCCAGCGCGCCGATGCCAATGCGGCCGCCGTCCAGCGTGTGCAGCATCTGCCGGAAGCCGTTGCCCAGCGGTCCCAGCACATTTTCCTTGGGCACAATCGCGTCCGCGAACACGAGCTCCCGTGTGTCAGACGCCCGCCAGCCGAGCTTGTCTTCCTTTTTGGCGGCCTTGACCCCCGGTGTCTTCGGAAGCGCGGCATCGTGTCCGATCCCTACCCGTTTCGCGTCGTCCAGGTCGGTCGTGTCTTTTGTCACGATGAACGCCGTGATGCCGTGCGTCTTCTGCGCGCGGGGATCGGTACGCGCCGTGACGACGAAGATCTCCCCCACCCCGGCGTGGGTGATGAAGATCTTGGAGCCGTTGAGGACGTAGTGGTCGCCGTGGTCGACGGCGACCGTCTTGGTGCCACCGGCGTCGGAGCCCGCGCCGGGCTCCGTGAGCCCGAAACCCCCGAGGACCTTGCCCTGCGCGAGCAGGGGGACGAAGCGCCGTTTTTGCTCGTCACTGCCGAAATCCATGATCGGCGACGTGCCCAGGGTGGTATGGGCGCTCACGGTAATCGAGTGACTCGCGTCGATCTTCGCGAGCTCGTG
>JBOHST010000411.1:0-6737 GCA_050733375.1 Gemmatimonadales bacterium | reverse complement strand
CCGCCGCCGCATGCGCGGCCTCGACGGCGTCGCGCACATCCTTGCGGTTGCCGTCCCCCACTTCCCCGAGCAGTCGTCCGTCGGGTGCTCGGATCTTCCGGCTGTAGCCTTGGTCAGGACGAACCTGCTTCCCCCCGATGAACAGTTTGGGGGTCCGGTCGATGGGGGGGAGAACCGATTGCGGATTGGGGACTGCGGATTGCGGATTGACCTCGATCGGGGCACGAACCTCAGTTGCATGTTCAATCCGCGATCCCCAATCCGCAATCCGCACCTGCAGGTACTCCCACATCCCCTCCCGCCCGCCCTCCCGTCCAAACCCCGATTCCCGATACCCCCCGAACCCCGACGCGGCATCGAACAGGTTGGTGGAGTTGATCCATACGACGCCGGCCTTGATCTTCGGCGCGACATCGAGCGCGAGATTGATGTTTTCCGTCCACACGCTCGCCGCCAGGCCGTAGGGCGTGTTGTTCGCGAGCGCCACCGCCTCGGCGGGCGTGCGAAACGTCATCGAGACCAGCACCGGACCGAAGATCTCCTGCTGCGCGATCGTCGCCGCGGGCGAAACGTCGGTGAAGAGTGTGGGAGGATAGAAATACCCTTCCGTCGGGCACGCCCAAGACGGCTGCCACATCGTGGCGCCTTCGGCGACGCCCTGCTCGACCAGCCCGCGGATGCGCTCCAGCTGGACCGGCGCCACGATCGCTCCCATGTCCACCGCCTTGTCGAGCGGCGATCCGACCCGGAGCTTCTCCATCCGCGCCCGCAGTTTTTTCACGAGCCGTTCGGCAATGCCTTCCTGGACGAGCAGGCGAGAGCCCGCGCAGCACACCTGGCCCTGGTTGAACCAGATCGCGTCCACGACCCCTTCGACGACACTATCCAGGTCCGCATCGTCGAAGACGATGAACGGACTCTTGCCGCCCAGCTCGAGGGTCAGTTTCTTGCCGCTGCCGGCGGTCTTCTGGCGGATGATCCGTCCGACCTCCGTCGAGCCGGTGAACGCGATCTTGTGCACGTCAGGGTGTTCGACCAGCAGCGCGCCGGGCCTGCCGTCGCCCGTGATCACGTTGAACACGCCCGCCGGGAGCCCGGCGTCGTGGGCGAGCTCGGCGAAGCACAGCGCGGTGAGCGGCGTGAATTCAGCGGGCTTCAGGACGACGGTGTTTCCGGCCGCGAGCGCGGGCGCGATCTTCCACGCCAGCATCAGCAACGGGAAGTTCCACGGGATGATCTGTCCCACGACACCGATCGGGCCATACCCCGCGAACTCGGTGTCGAGCAGCTGCGCCCACCCCGCATGGTGGTAGAAGTGGCGCGCCACGAGCGGGATGTCGAGGTCGCGGGTTTCGCGGATCGCCTTGCCGTTGTCCAGGCTCTCGAGCACCGCGAGCAGGCGTGAGTGCTTTTGGACCGCGCGCGCCAGGGCGTAGAGATGGCGCGCGCGCGTGTGACCGGAGAGCGCAGACCACGCCGGGAACGCCTCCGCTGCCGCACGCACGGCGGCGTCCACCTCGGGCTTTCC
This sequence comes from Gemmatimonadales bacterium, assembly GCA_050733375.1. Lineage (GTDB taxonomy): Bacteria > Gemmatimonadota > Gemmatimonadetes > Gemmatimonadales > GWC2-71-9 > DASTHG01. The sequence continues at coordinate 5,209 of JBOHST010000411.1, read as the reverse complement.
CGCCTGAGCGACCTGCGCCAGCACCGCGCGCGTCGCGGGGTTGATCGTCTCGAACGTGTCGCCGCTCGCCGGGCGCACCCACCGCCCGCCGATGAACAAGCCGAATTCCCCGCCGTGGGCCTTGATCCACTCGAGCGCCGGTCCGCTTGCCTCCGGCGCCGGGCCCCATTCCATCGTTTCGAATATCCGGGCTACCGTGGTCGTCATGTCACACCATCGGATGCCGGTGCGCCGCGCTGTAACGACCGGTCACGAAGTGCTCGAGTTGGCGTTCGATGTCGGTGAGCAGCGCGCTCGCGCCGAGCCGGAACAGCGTCGGCCGCAGCCAGGCATCACCCAGCTCTTCCTTCATGAGCATGAGCCAATCGAGCGCCCCCTTGGCCGCGCGAATGCCGCCGGCCGGCTTGAATCCCACGGCGCATGCGGTGCGCTCCTGGTATTCCCGGATCATCCGCGTCATCACGAGACCGACCGGCAGGGTCGCGTTGACCGGCTCTTTCCCGGTGGAGGTCTTGATAAAGTCCGCGCCGGCCATCATCGCGCTGAGGCTCGCGCGGGCGACGTTGGTGAGCGTCGCCAACTCGCCGGTCGCGAGGATCGCCTTCATACGCGCGGGGCCGCAGGCGTCGCGGAACGCCCGCACCTCGTCGTACAGCCCCTCCCAATCGCCGGTGAGCACCTGGGCGCGCGTGATCACCACATCGATCTCGCTCGCCCCTGCCTCGACGGAAGCGCGCACCTCGTCCAACCGCTGGGGAAAAGGATTGAGCCCCGCCGGAAAACCGGTGGAGACCGCCGCCACCGGGATCCCCGATCCCTCGAGCGCCCGCACGGCCGTGGGTACGAGCGCGTGATACACGCACACCGCCCCGGCCGTGATGCCGAGGTCCTCGACGCCCAGCGCTTCGACCAGATCGGGCCGTAGCGGCGCGCGTGCCTTGGCGCACAGTCGCGACACGTTGCCGGGTGTGTCGTCGCCCTGCAGCGTCGTAAGGTCGATGCAGGTGATCGCGCGCAGCAACCACGCCGCCTGCCATTCCTTCTTGACGGTGCGGCGTCTCGGAAGCGTCGCCGCGCGGCGCTCGACCGCGCTGCGGTTCACCCGAATGGCGCGGATCAGATCGAGGTCGAGCGGAGTGCCGGGGTTGCGGAGCACCTGACCCGGAGGATGCTCGACGGACCGCTCCTCACCGGGCCCCGCTCCAGGGGCTCGGGCACGCCGCAATCGGGGCTCACCGCGCGTGACCGTCATGGTCTCGGGAGAATGCGACGGTGATCGCCAAAAGTCAAATAGGACAGTGGCTTGCGACCCCTCGGCGCGGTTCCTAGCTTGCGGCCGTGCCCACCTCGGCGTCCCGCTGTATCGTCGTGGCTGACGCGCATCTCGGCCAGGTCCCGCACGCGATCGAGGTCGCGTTCCATGCCTTTCTCGACACCGTGCCGCAACCGGGCGACGAGCTGCTCATCAACGGCGATCTGTTCGATTTTTGGTTCGAGTATGGCCCGGTGGTGCCCCGCAAGCATTTCGCCACCATCGTACGACTGCGGGCGCTGGTAACCCGCGGTGTCGTGGTGACGTTCGTCGGCGGGAACCACGACCGCTGGGGCGGCGACTTTTTGCGCCGCGACGTCGGGATCGACTATCGCACGGGCGAGGTGGAGCTCGAGCTCGCGGGTCGACGCGCCGTCGTGGTGCACGGCGACGGACTCACCGAACAGCACTGGAGCGGCGCCCTCACGCACTGGATCCTGAGCCACCGGGGGACAATCGCGGTGTTTCGCGCGCTGCATCCTTCCATCGGTTTCTGGATCGCCGACAAGCTCTCCGGCACGCTAGCCGACAGCACCAAGGACAAGGCGGTGCTGGACCGCGCGGAGGCGGCGCAGGCGGCGTACGCCCGGACGCTGCTCGAGCGGCGGCCCGAGATCGCGCTCGTGGTCATGGCCCACACGCACCGGCCGCGACTCGATCGACTGCCCGATGGAAGGGTGTATCTCAACCCGGGTGCGTTCTTGGACGGCGGGAAATACGCGGTGGTGACGACCGATCACGTCCAGCTGAAAGCCTTTCCACCGTAGCCGGCCATTCACCCGAGCGGCACGACCGCGACGTCCTGCAGCTTCTCGCCCAGGAATCGCGCCCCGACCCGGCGGAAGTGGGGCTCATCGTCCGACACCACGAAGCGGTGCGCCGGCTGCCCCCCGGCCGGTGCGAGCATCCCCGCGGTCTCGAGCTCGCGGTGCACAGCGTTCGCGGTTTCCTCGGCGCTGTCGATGAGTCGCACGCCAGGACCGAGGAGCGTGGTGAGCAACGGCTTGAGCAGCGGATAATGGGTGCACCCCAGCACCAGCACGTCCACCTGGGCCTGCTCGAGTGGCTGGAGATATTCGCGGGCGATGAGCGCGGTCGCCGCGTGGTCGAACCACCCTTCTTCCACCAGCGGCACGAACAGCGGACAGGCTTGCGACACAACGGTGGCGTCTGGACGGAGCGCCCTGATCGCACGCTCGTAGGCGCCGCTGGCGATCGTTCCCACCGTGCCGATGACCCCGATCCGTCCGCTCGTGCTCGCAGCGACCGCCGCCCGTGCACCGGGGTCGATCACCCCTACCACCGGGACCGGGGCGTGGGCACGCAGGTGGTCGAGTGCATGCGCAGTGCTCGTGTTGCATGCCACGACCACCGTTTTCACGCCGCGGTGCAGCAGGTAGGCAAGGATCTCGCTGCTGTAGCGCCGCACCGTCTCCGGCGATTTCGGCCCGTAGGGCACCCGGGCGGTGTCCCCGAAGTAGATGACGGACTCCCGCGGCAAGCGCTCGAACAACGCCCGGGCCACGGTGAGTCCGCCGATGCCGGAATCGAAGACCCCCAGCGGGGTGGCGTTCACCGCGACGGCAGCGGCAGGCTGACGCCGATGCCACCGGGAACCGCGCGCACCTTCAGGTCTTTCGGGAAATCGCGCAGGTGTGCGGCCACGAAGGCCTCCGCACCCGAAAACAGATGGTTGAACCCCCACAAGACCAGCCAATCCTGCACTTCTTGCCGCTTGGACGCGACGTTCGGCGCCCCCGAGGCCCTGAAATAGTCCGCCTCCTGCTGGGCCTTGATCGTCATGTACATCGTCGTCCCCTCCCACACGGCGAACAGCGCGCCCGTCACATGCCGGCCGGTCACCGCCTGGCCCCAACCCGGGATCAATAACGACCGCCACAGTGCGCCCACGGGGCCCACGTGTCGCGCACTATCGCTTGCCACATCGACCCGCCGGAGCGCTTCCGGGGGCGTCTGGGCGGCGAGTCGCCTGGACGGATGAACGGACAGACACAGCGCGAACGCCGTTCCCACGAGGAGCCCTGCTCCTCCCAACCGCCGATCCACTGATCCGTCCATTCGCCCCCCTATCTCGCTACCAGCACGGTGAGACACTCCGTGTGCGCGCCATGGCGACTCCTGCATCCGGCTGGGAGGCTCGCCAGTCAGCGCAGGTAGTGCTCGTCCCAGGCGACCTCAAACTCCCACTTGCAGGAGGGACACCCCATGCGCTTCACCTTGGGCGCCAGTGGCGCTCGCTCGGTACAGCTCGGACACACGGCGTACTCACTCGTGAAACCACTTGGTGGAGCCGCGATCCAGCTGGCGCGCTGTTGCACCACCGTCCAGCGGGCCGGTGGTCGTTTGACGAACTCGAGCAGCGCTTTGGCGACTGGGAGCGGGCGCTTGTTGACCTCGAGGGTCGCGAGCAGGTCCTCCACTTTCAGCACGCGGTACCATGCCCCACGCCGAATATGGAGGTTGACGTTCTCGGAGAGCCGGGCGTAAAGCGGTTCCGTCATGTTGGAAGGTACATTTCGTCCCAAGCGATTTCGAATTCCCACTTGCAGGAGGTGCAACGAAGCCGCTGGATGCGCCGCGGCAGCGCAGCCCGCTCACCGCAGCTCGGGCAGACGCCATAGCGCTCGGCGAGCGACGGTGGTGCCTTCCTCGCTCCGTCATGTCCTTGGGAAACCACCGTCCAGCGCGGGGGCGGTCGCTTCACGATCTCGAGCAGCGCGGCCGCCACGGTCCTCGGGCGGCCATTGACGTCCAGCACTGCCTTGAGGTCCTGCAGCTTCAGCACGCGATACCACGCCCCCCGGCGCAGCCGGATGTTGACGTTTTCACGCAGGCGAGCATAGAGACGTTCGGTCATGGCGCAGCGTCGAATTAAGGCAATCCCGGTATCAGCATCAAGGCGGGAGCGTGTAGGAATCGAACCTACCGAGGCCCTTGCGAACCCCAGCTGGTTTTGAAGACCAGTCAGGCCACCAGGCCCAATCCGCCCCCGAAAAACAGGCTGTGCTGCGCGCGCTCCTCACTGCGGTGTTGCCGTAACGCAACGGTTGATACCCAACGGAGCGGCCCTGGGAAATGAGAGAGTAGTGGAGCAGCACCTCCCAAAACGGCCCAATTATTGCAGTTAGGCCCGCAGAAACACGTCGCAAATACACTCCTTGGAGCTTCATCAATGCGCCGAGATCTGCCTCATTTCCTGCGCCAGGCCTTCTTATTGGCATTGGCGTTCAGCTTCGCGTCGTGCACCAACGAGAATAGCATGACGCAACCACCGGCGCAGGGTCTGTTTACCACGCCAACCGGGCTGCTCACGGTGAACCCGCCCGAGATCCTCATCGGCGCCGGTGACATCTCGAGCTGCGGCTCCAATAACGACGAATTGACGGCGCAGATCGTCGATACCATCCCCGGTACGGTCATGGTGATCGGGGACAATGTCTACGAGAACGGCACGACGAGCGAATTCAACAACTGCTACAACCCCACCTGGGGCCGGCACAAGGCCCGCACCAGGCCCGCCACCGGGAATCACGAGTACAACTCCTCCGGCGCCGCACCTTACTTCGCCTACTTCGGCGCGGCCGCAGGTGTCGCCGGCCAGGGTTACTACAGCTACGACCTTGGCGCGTGGCACATCATCGTGCTCAACAGCAGCATCTCGATCGGTAGCGGCTCCGCCCAGGACACCTGGCTGCAGAACGACCTCGCCGCGCACCCGAACTTGTGCACGCTCTCCTATTTCCACCACCCTCTGTACTCCTCCGGCGGGAGCGGGCCCCTAACGTACAGCTCGATGCGGCGACCGTGGGACGTCATGTATCCCGCCGGGGTGGACGTGGTACTGGGCGGTCACCGGCACTTCTACGAGCGCATCGC
>JBOHST010000410.1:0-3505 GCA_050733375.1 Gemmatimonadales bacterium | reverse complement strand
ATGGGCTGGTCTCCGCGTAGGGGCGACAGCAGGACCGTCGCCGGTGGCTCTGGCAACTCCGACTCGCATCGCGAGGAGCTAACCCACGCGAAGGTCGGAGGCCAGCCCAGTCATATTTTCTAGGCAGCAGGCCATACGAGAAAACCGGCCGGGCATTTGCAGCCGCGGTTCCGTATGCTGCGAGGCTATCTCGTGCGTTGATTCCCGAGCGTATCCTATGGGAGTGCAATCCATGCGCTACACAATCCTGGTCGCTGGAATCATCGGTCTCGGCTCCTGCTCCGCCCCCGACGGTCGTTCCGGCACCTCGCGGCAGGTAGCCGACGACTCGCTCATTAGTACGCAACGAGACAGCGTCCCCCAGTATGACATTGCGCAGTTCGTGGAGATCCGATCGACCTTCCCGGTCGGTTTCTCTCCTGACGGACGCTGGGTGCTGTTCACCACAAACATCACCGAACGCAACCAGCTTTGGCGTGTGCCCGTGGAGGGCGGATGGCCGGAGCCGGTGACGACCGGCGACGAGACCGTGTACTCCGGGGACTGGTCTCCCGACGGTACGCTCATCGCGTTTGAACACGACTACGGGGGCAACGAACGGTACGACCTGTTCCTGATGCCCGCTACCGGCGGGCGGCCGCAGAACCTGACCTCCACTCCCGGTGTCCGCGAGCAACTTGCCGGCGGCTGGTCGGACGATGGGCGCTATCTCGCGTTCATTTCGGACTCCGGGCGCCTCGGCCACTTCGAGTTGTGGCTGCACGATGCCTCGGCGCACACCGCACGACCCGTAACGAGCAATGCTGTTAGCACTTTTGGCGCTGTCTGGTCGCACGACGCACGGTCCCTGGCACTCCTGCGCACCGACGATTTCTCGACCGTGGACCTCGTCCTGGCCGACGTGGCGTCTCGCGCCGAGCGACTGCTCACGCCACATACAGAAGGCCGCGCATGGACCGCTGTGGCGTTCTCACCCGACGACCGCTCGGTGCTCGTTCGCTCGGACGCGCGTGACGGCGTGCCGCGCCTAGCCGTCGTCTCCACCGCCGGCGGTGAGCCGACGTGGCTCGAGACCGGAGCGTGGGAGATTGTCGCCGCGGGTTGGTCTCGGACGGGGGAGATTGCCTACTCCGAGAACGCGGACGGTCGCGTCACGACATGGGTGATGCGGCCAGACGGATCCCGTCGCCGACGCATCGGTCCGGCGACAGGCGTCACCACATTCCAGAAGTTCTCGCGCGATGGACGGCTGGCGCTCCTGTTGCACGCCGACGCACAGCACGCCTTCGACGTGTGGGTGCACGATCTAACGCGCGACACGGCCTGGCAGGTCACGAACTCGATGGTGGGCGGGCTCGACCCCGATGCGCTCGCTCCGGCAGACCTCATCCACTATTCCACGTTCGATGGACGACGGATCTCCGCGTTCGTCCTGATGCCGTTCAACCTCCGTCGTGACGGATCGAACCCCGCTATCGTAATGCCGCACGGTGGGCCATCCGGCCAGTGGCTGGACTGGTTCAACAGCAGCGCCGCCTACTACGCCAACCACGGCTACATCGTCATTCTCCCCAACGTTCGCGGGTCCACGGGCTACGGCAAGGAGTTCGAGGATCTCAACAATCGGGATTGGGGTGGCGGCGACCTCAGAGACCTCCTGGCGGGGGCTGACTCCCTCGTCTCGACCGGCTACGTCTCGCGCGATCGCATCGGCATCATCGGGGGCAGCTACGGCGGCTACCTCACCTTGGCCGCACTCGCTTTCGCGCCGGATCGATGGGCAGCGGGCGTGGACCTCTTCGGCGTCAGCTCGATCGTCACGCTGGCGCGGACAACCGATCCCCTGCTCGGGCCTTACCTGGCGCGGGAGATGGGGACGCTCCCCGCCGACGAGGGACTGATGAGCGAGCGCTCGCCGCTCAGCCGCGCTTCGGACATCCGGGCGCCGCTCCTCATCCTCCAGGGCGCGAACGACCCTCGAGTGCCCGTGACGGAGAGCCGGCAGATCAGCGAAGTCGTGCGCCGCCGTGGCGGCATCGCAGAGCTGGTCTTGTATCCGGGCGAGGGGCACGGCTTCGCCAAACGCGAGAATCAACTGGATAGCGAGCGCCGGGCGATAGCGTGGTTCGACCGCTACCTGCGACCCGCTTCGGTGAGAGGTCCCTAACCGAAGGAGACGCCCGCGTTGGCCGTGACGTAGGACCCTCCTTGCCTGCTGCCTAACATGGAAATGGAGCGGACGAGCCGCGGCTCAAGAAGTTCGGTTGATCAACGTGGTCCAGCAGTTAGCGCGCGGCTCGCCGCTCATTTCCGAGGCGTTAGGCCGCGGCCGGGCATCATTCCAGGAGGTGAGCACTATGACCTTTACGTTTGGACGCGTGTCGCTCGCTCTCGTGGCGGCGCTGCTGTTCGGGTGTTCCAAGCCCCCGCTCGGGCCGCTCCAGTCGTGGAGAGGCGGTCCTGTTCTCGATCCCGATCAGGTAGTGAGTACCGATGGAACCATACGGTTCGTGGCGATTGAGGGGGGATGCTGGGCTCTTCAAACGCCCCAAGGCGATTATGAGCCCTTCAACTTGCCCGAGGGGTACCGTCTTAACGGCCTGCGGGTGCACGTGGTGCTACGAGGCGCACGAGCGGGTTCCTATTGCATGATCGCACCCGTTGTGTCGCTCGACAGCATCCGCATTCGATAGTGTGAGGCGCTGCGGCCTAACACCATTAAGAAGTGCCTCGTCAAGGGGGCGTAGGTGATCCCCGCGGCGAGCGCAGCTCGCCGCCCTGTGGGTCGTCCCCTTCTCCTGGACCTCCGAGCGGCGATTGCCGGTCGCATCGGCCGAACGTCACCCGCAGTGGCGTCCAAACACCATTATGGGCTCATCGACTCGCCGCGGTTGCGCGCGAGCCGTCGCCTCCGACGACGAGGCGATCCCAGATGCCTCGTTGGCACACCGCCGGGCTTCCCAATCAAGCGCGTGACCCCCCGTGAGGAGAGGCAGTTAGGCGGGTGGGCTGGCCCGGCGTGGCCACTGCGCGTGTTTCCGATGACTCAGGACCCGGTCCTTGAACTGCCCGTTGAAATCTTCTTGCTTGGCGAGCACGTGATAGACGATGCGCGCCAGCTCGAGCGCGACGAGCGTGCGCGCGATCTTGATCGGCTTCGGCGGGCCTTCGCTTTGAAGAAGGCCCGGATCTCGGGGTAGTACTGCACCGCGCGGATGCCGGCGTGACTGAAGGCGAGGAATCGGCCGTTTGTGCGCCGCTGGGCTCCGGCGTACGGTCCTCTGCGGCCCGCCTGCTGGGCGGTCCCGCCCGCAGCTTTCTGTGAAGCGGCGCCCCGCGTCAAGCTCATCGCGAGCTTGCCGTTCCTTCCTCCTTCAGTTGTCCCGTCCCGCTCGAGGAGCTGCTCAGCCTTCTGTTCGCGCTCGTGAGTGCGGCGCATCGGCCGCGGCGCAGTTGGGTGATGCGACGGAGCGGACGGCGCCAACTACGCGACGATCTTGTCCGA
>JBOHST010000409.1:0-4272 GCA_050733375.1 Gemmatimonadales bacterium | reverse complement strand
GCGGTCCCACCAGCTCCGGCCACTCGACCACCACCTGCGCTTGCGCGATGCGGGGGCCGATCCCGGAGCGGGTCAGGTACCCCTGGAGGGCTTCCCCCACTGCCATGGGGGCGCGACGCCGTGGCTTCTGTTCGGTCATTGGAAGGGCTTCGAGTGGACCTCGGAAAGCCCTTCCAAAATACCCGGAAATTATTGTCAGGTCAAGACTTAGTTGCGGTTCGCCGAGCGCGGATTTGCAGTCCGGACAAGGAGTTGGAGGCCACACGGAGCAGGGTGGCCGTTCACGGCCCCCGGACGACGACGAAGGTGTCCAACACGCCGAAATAGCCGCCTAAATCGCGGCCGCTCAGCTGCACCACCACCCGGTCGCCGAGCACGTGTCCGTTGCGAATTCCGGCACTGAAGGTCGCGAGAAACGTGGGGTCGAGCAGGCCGTCGGCCCCGAGCGGCGGCGCCGAATCGACCGATAGCCAGATGGAATCGATCCCGTCCGGATCCTCCGCGCGGACCAGGCCGGTCAGGGTGTCGGGTGAAAGGACCGAATCCTGGTCGAGGGTGATGGAGAGACGGGGGGGCCCGGGACGATCGCGGTCGGTCTGGCAGCCGAGTGCGGCTGCCGCGCCGAGGCCGACGAGGACCGCCACCCGGGACGTGCCGCGACTCATCGCCCTTCGAACCGGGCTGGCCGCTTTTCGAGAAAGGCGGTCGTGCCTTCTTTCATGTCGTGCGTGGCCGCGAGCAGGCCGAAATGGTTGGCTTCGAACAGCAGTCCCTCGTCGAGTGTCATCTCGAACCCCTGGTCCACGGCCTCGATGCACAGCCGCACCGCGAGCGGCGCCATCGCCAGGATACCCCGCATCACCTTCTCCGATTCGGCGAGCAAGTCGGCAGCCGGGACCACCCGGTTGACGAGCCCGATGCGGTACGCCTCCTGGGCGTCGATCATCTCCCCCGTCAGGATCAGCTGCAGTGCCGCGCCCTTGCCGACGAGTCGCGGCAACCGCTGCGTGCCGCCGTAGCCCGGAGCGATGCCGAGCTTCACCTCGGGCTGGCCGAAACGAGCGTTCTCACTCGCGATGCGCAGGTGGCACGCCATCGCCAGCTCGCAGCCGCCGCCCAACGCGAATCCGTTCACCGCGGCCAGCACGGGCTTTCCGCATGTTTCGATCCGGCGCAGCACGGCTTGGCCGCGCATGGCGCGGGCCTTGCCGTCGAACGGTCCTTGCCGTGAAAGGTCACCGATGTCCGCCCCGGCGATGAAGGCCTTGGAGCCGGTGCCGGTGATAATCGCGCCGCGGATCTCCTGCTCGGTGGCGATCCGTTCGGCCACCCCCGCCAGCTCGGCCATCACTTGATCGTTCAGCGCGTTCAGTTTGTCGGGGCGGTTGATGGTCACGAACGCGAGGCCGTTGCGCAGGTCGAACAAGAGGGTTTCGTAGGTCATGGGCTCAATGCTAACCTGCTGTTTCCCTGCCGGCCAAGGGTGGCGTGTCGCTCAGTTGCTCCCCTCGGGCACCGGGAGTACGTTCGCCCCGTGAGCGTACAAGCCATCACCTGGGCGCCAAGCGGCGCCGTGCGCGTCGTGGACCAGCGTGCTCTCCCCGAGGCGCTGGTGCAGCGCGACCTCGAGACCGTCGAAGCGACGGCCGAGGCGATCCGCGGTCTCCAAGTACGCGGGGCACCCCTGATCGGTATCGCGGCGGCGATGGGCATGGTAGCGGGACTGCGCGACGCGCGCTCGCTGCCCCGCGCCGCATTCCTCGACCAGGTCGCGGACGCGGTGGGCCGCCTCGGTGCCACGCGGCCCACCGCCGTCAACCTCCAGTGGGCGCTCCGCCGCATGAGCGACGTCGCCCGGCGCACTCGGGGCGAAGCGGGCGAGGTGTGGGAGCGGCTGCGCGCCGAGGCGACGCTGATTTGGGAAGAAGATCGCGCGATGTGCCGGAGCATCGGCGAGGCCGGCCTCGCGTTGCTGCCGGACGGGGCGAACGTGCTCACCCATTGCAACGCCGGCGCCCTCGCCACCGGCGGGATCGGCACGGCGCTCGCGCCCATCTACCTCGCGCACGAGGCGGGCCGCCAGGTGCACGTCTTCGTGGACGAGACGCGGCCGGTGCTGCAGGGCGCGCGGCTCACGGCATGGGAGCTGACCCACGCTGGTGTGCCCTGCACGCTGATCGCCGACGGAGTAGCGGCGAGTCTGATGCGCGCCGCGCGCGTCGATCTCGTGCTGGTGGGCGCCGATCGTATCGCCGCCAACGGCGACTTCGCCAACAAGATCGGCACCTATGCCCTCGCCGTCCTCGCGCGCCATCACGGGGTGCCCCTGTATTGCTGCGCCCCGTCTTCCACGATCGATCCGGCGGTCCCGGACGGCGACGCGATTCCCATTGAAGAACGCGGGGCCGACGAGGTGCGCTTGCTCGGCGGCCGCGCCATCGCGCCTCCCAACGTGGCCGCATTCAACCCCGCGTTCGACGTGACGCCCGCCCGTTACGTCACCGGGTACCTGACCGACCGCGGCGCCGTGCGACCGCCGTTCGTGGCGTGAAGGCCGTCCTCGCGCTCGATCAAGGGACGACCGGTTCGACCGCCCTGGTGATCGGGGAGGATGGCGCGGTGCTGGGCCGGGGCTACCGCGAGCTGCCGCAGCATTTCCCGGCGCCGGGGATGGTGGAGCACGATCCCGAGGACATTTTGCGCGTCACCCTCGAGGCTGCCCGCGATGCGCTCGCACAGGCGCGCATCGGGCCGCAGGCGCTGGGGATCACCAACCAGCGGGAAACGGTGTGCGTGTGGGAGCGCGCCACGGGCCGTCCCCTGTATCGCGCCATCGTCTGGCAGGACCGGCGCACGGCCCCGCTCTGCGCGGAGCTCGCCCGCCAGCGGCGCGGCGACGCCATCCGCGCGCGCACCGGCCTGGTGCTCGACCCCTACTTCTCGGCCACCAAGATCGCCTGGTTGCTCGAGCACGTGCCGGGCCTGCGCGCCCGCGTCGCCGCGGGCGAGGCGGTATTCGGTACGGTGGACGCCTGGCTGCTGTTCCGGCTCACCGACGGCGCGGCGTTCGCCACCGATCACACCAATGCCGCTCGCACCATGCTGTACGACATCGCGGCCCGCGACTGGAGCGAGGAGCTGCTCGGCATCTTCGACGTGCCGCGTGCCGCTCTGCCGGACGTGCGGCGCTCGAGCGGTCTGTTCGGTGTCACGGTCTCGCGGCACCTGGGCGCCGAGATTCCCATCACCGGTATCGCGGGCGATCAACAAGCCGCGCTCTTCGGGCAGGGGTGCTGGCGCCCCGGAGAGGCGAAGAACACGTATGGGACCGGCGCGTTTCTGCTGCTCAACACCGGTGCCGCGCCGGCCACCTCGCGCCACGGACTGCTCACCACCGTTGCCTGCGATGCCGGGGGCGGGCCGGCCTATGCGCTGGAGGGGAGTGTGTTCATCGCCGGGGCGGCGATCCAATGGCTGCGCGATGGCCTCCGGATCATCGACCGGGCCGCCGACGCCGAACCGCTCGCACGCGAGCTGCCCGACTCGGGCGGCGTGTACTTCGTCCCCGCGTTCGTGGGTCTCGGGGCGCCGTACTGGGATGCCGAGGCGCGCGGCACCATCGTCGGCTTGACGCGCGGCACGACGCGGGCGCACCTGGTGCGCGCCGCGCTGGAGGCGATGGCCTTCAGCACCCAGGAGGTGATTGCGGCGATGACCGCGGATGCTCACCTCGACCTCGCCGCGCTCCAGGTGGACGGTGGCGCCTCCGCCAACGATTGGCTGATGCAGTTCCAGGCCGATCTGCTGGGTGTGCCCGTCGCCCGGCCGGACCTGGTCGAGACGACGGCGCTCGGCGCCGCCGGACTCGCCGGCATCGCCGCCGGCGTGTGGCTCCGGGCGGAGGATTTCCTCGCCCGCCGCACGTTCCGGCGCTTCACACCAAATCCCGCGGCGGGCGAGACACGGCAACGCCTGGTCGAATGGCGCCGTGCCGTCGGCGCGGCACTTCACTGGGCCAGGGCGGGGAAGGCTCCGGGGGGGGGCCCATGAAGCCGCTCGTGGCGGTGGTCGGCGGCAGCGAGTGCACAACCGTCGAGGCCGCCGTCGCCGAGGAAGTCGGCCGGCGTCTTGCGCAGGCGGGGGCCATCGTGTTGTGCGGCGGACTGACCGGGGTGATGGAAGCAGTGGCGCGAGGCGTGCGGGCGGGTGGCGGGCTCACCATCGGAATCCTGCCGGGGAATGATCCGGCTGACGCGAATCGATTCATCGACA
>JBOHST010000408.1:0-15332 GCA_050733375.1 Gemmatimonadales bacterium | reverse complement strand
ACGCCGCCCTCGCCGCAGCCCTGGCCGAGCTGCCGCCGCGCCAGCGGCAGGTACTGCTGCTCGTCTTCTACCACGGCCACACCGTGGACGAGGCAGCCGCGATGCTCAGAATCGGCACCGGCTCGGCCCGCACCCACTACGCCCGCGGCAAGCAGCGGCTGCGCGAACGGCTCTCCCGATCGGAGGTACTGGACGATGCGCGAACCGGATGACGCTGAGCTGCGCCGGCTGTTCGCGGAGCTGCGGCAGACCGACGGAGGGCATCACCCGTCGGCGCCGAGCTTCGCCGTCATATGGGAGCGGGCGGCCTTGCGTGCGGGCCGACACCGGCCGGTGTCCCGCGCCTGGCGGCTCGCCACCGCCGGCGCGCTGATCGCCGCTGTCCTGGTCGGAGTCATCGTGTGGCGACGCGTGAGCGCCCCGGCGCGCCAGGCCGTCGAGATCTCCCGGTGGCAGTCTCCCACGGAGTTTCTGCTGCGCGGCCCCGGCGGCGCCTTGCTTTCCGCCGTGCCGACCATCACGACGTCGGCCGTGCCGCTGTTACCGACCACGAACGCCTCAGGAGGAACACCATGACCCGGTCCATCGTGCCGCTCTGCACGGCGCTGCTCCTCGCGACCACCGCCGCGGCGCAGACACCGCCGCCCCCCCCCGGCGCGCCCGCGGGCCCCGATCCGTTCGGCGGCAACCTCTTCCCGCCCGAGTTGATCATGCAGAGCCAACAGGCGCTTGGCCTGAGGGACGAGCAACGCAACGCGATGATCGCCGAGGTGCAGCGGGTCCAGGCGCAGTCGGCGCCGATCCAGTGGCGGCTCACGCAGAGCGTCGAGCGGCTGGCGACGACCCTCCAGCAACCGCGCGTGGACGAGGCGGCGGTGCTGGAGATGCTCGACGGCATCCTTGCCGCGGAGCGCGAGCTGAAGCGGCTCCAGATCGGGCTGCTGGTGCGGCTCAAGAACGGCCTCACGGCCGAGCAGCAGGCGCTGCTGCGGGCTCGGATGGGCGGACGCTCCGGCCAGCGACCGTCCTGAGCGAGCGGTGCCACAGGACCGCTGGCTCTAGCGGCACGGCTGGGTGCGCGGGCTGGCCTCCAGCGCGCGCCACACCACAGCGAACCGATCCTGATCGTTATGCGGATTCCTCAGCGGAGCTTCCGCCGTGGCGTGAGCTTCCAAGGACGGGCGGCCCACAGGTGGCGCGCCCCATCGCAACAGAGAAGGCAATGGCAGCTCTGTGGGGGTGAGAAACCTGGGGCGGCATCCTAACCAGCGCTTGGAGCTGGCAGCCCGCGGCGGCCGCGATTCTCAAGGCAACTATGATGTGCACCGAGCTGCTCAACTCTCGGACGCGAATGATGCCTGGATCCTCCAGATCGCGCAGAATCTCACGGCGGCCAACGGCGCCATTGTGACCTTGAGCGGCGGGGCACAGGCCAAGTACATTTTCTGGCAAGTCGCGGGTCAGGCGACCCTGGGAACGACATCGGACTTCAAGGGGAGCATTCTTTCCAAAGATACTGATTTCATTCAACACCGGCGCCGCGATTACTGGCGAGCACTGGCACAGACCGCGGTTACCCTCGATGCCACGGCTGTTTCTCATCCGTAGTTGATGCTGTAGTAGTTGATACCGTAGGAAATAGCCGGGGTCTTGACGTCCCAAATGGGAGGCGTTAAGACCCCTGTCCTACAACGGAACGGTCCTACCGAGTCATGTCACCGTCGGTGCGGTGGTGGGTGATGGGCATGGTGGCAATGTGGTGCCTGCCGCCGGGGGCCGGGTACGGCCAAGCGCTTGACACCCTGAAGCCCTACACCCTGCCTCCCACAACCGTCTCCGTCACCCGCGCAGACCTGCCCCTCTCGAAAACCGCCCTCGCCGTCCAGACCGTCGACCGCCAACAGATCAGCCAGGCGCGCCCTACCTGGGGGCTCGACGAAGCGCTGTTCAGCGTTCCGGGCGTCTACGCTGCCAATCGCTACAACTTCTCGCTCGATCAGCGGATCTCCATCCGCGGGTTCGGCAGCCGCTCGGCGTTCGCCGTGCGCGGTATCAAGGTGCTGCTCGACGGCATTCCTCAGACGCTGCCCGACGGGCAGGGCCAGCTCACGAACCTCGAGTTGGGCAGCGCCGAGCGCATCGAGGTGCTGCGCGGCTCCGCCTCGGCGCTGTTCGGGAACGCCGCGGGCGGCGTGATCAGCATCTGGACGCGGGGCACACCGCCAGGGGGGGCCGGCCTGAGCCAGGAGGTGCGCGTCGTCGGCGGCGCGTTCGACCGGCGGCTCGATCGCACCTGGACGAAGTGGCAATCCACCACGCGGGCGCGCGTCGGGGATCGAGGCAGCGCGCTCCTCACCGTGGCGCGGCTGAGCTATGCCGGGGAGCGCGATCACAGCGCGGCCGACTTGCGGAGCGTGAACGGCCGCTTCCAGACGCCGGTCCGGCCCGGCTGGACCCTGACGGTGAACGCCGGCCTCGGCGACCAGCCGCGGGCAGACAATCCGGGCGCCCTGACGCTCGCGGAGCTACGCGCCAACCGGGACTCGGCGCCGGCAATCAATCTGAGCACGCGTGCAGGCAAGGACGTGCTGCAGGCCCAGGGCGGCCTCACGCTGCGAGGCCAGTTCAACGCGGGCGGTGAAGCGGCGCTCACGTTGTTCGGCCTGTCGCGAGACCTCGAGAACCCCACCACGTTCGCCTACATCCGGCTCGATCGCCGCGCCTACGGCGCGCGGGCGTCGCTGACCCATCCCCTCGCGTTGGGCCGGCTGCCGCATCGGCTCACCGTGGGACTCGACTTCCAGCGCCAGAAGGACGACCGGCTGAATTTGGGCAACAACGCCGGCGCGCCGGACACCAGCGTGCGCACACTGGACCAGCTCGAGCACGTGACGGAGATCGGGCCGTTCCTGCAAAGCGTGTTGGAGGTGACTCCGCGGGTCACCGTGACGACGGGAGTACGCTACGACCGTGTCGCCTTCGACGTGCATGACCGACTCGTGAGCGGCACCAACCCGGACGATTCCGGGGATCGCGTCATGCATGCGGTCAGCGGCTCATTCGGCATCGCCCTGAATCCGTCGGAGCAGGTGACGGTCTACACGAACGTCGGGTCGTCGTTCGAGACGCCGACCACCACCGAGCTCGCGAACCGCCCCAACGGGGCGGGTGGGTTCAACGATTCCCTGGGTCCGCAGCGCGCGTGGAGCTACGAGGTCGGCATGCGGGGCGCGCTGGACGGGCGGTTGAAATGGAGCGTGGCGCTGTATCAGGCGGACGTGCGCGACGAGCTGATCTCCTATGAAGTGCCGGGCGTGCCGCAGCGCCGCTTCTTCCGCAATGCCGGCACCGCCCGCCATCGCGGCATCGAATTCGGCGCCGATGCGCGGCTCGCGCCGGGGGTGAGTGTGATGGCCGCCTGGACCTACTCCGACTTCCGCTACCGCCAGTATCGCTTCGTGACTTCAGCGACGACCTTCGTCCTCGACGGCCGCGCGCTGCCCGGCATTCCCAACCACTCGCTGCATCTGAACCTGCGAGCGCGCCCCGCCGCGGCGCGCGGGGGATGGATAGAAGTCGAGACGATGCATTCGTCGAGCTACCTGGTGGACGACACGCTCGCGACACGCACGACGCCCTGGTGGCGCACCAGCGTGCGCCTCGGCTGGGAAGGCACTGCGGGAACGGTGCGGATGAGCCCATTCGTGGGATTCAACAATCTGTTCAACCGGCATTACGTCGGGTCAGTGGTGATCAATGCCGCCCGGGGGCGCTATTACGAGCCTGCCCCCGGACGGAATCTGTACGTCGGATTCTCGCTCGGGGCCGAGCGGTGACCCCGTGGAATGCGCCGCTGGAATGCAGGGACCTCTCATGGAGGTGGGTATGAGGCATTGGCCTGGATGGTGTAGGGCGGCGGTGGCGGCAGGCGCGATGTGCCTGCTGTACATGCCCCTCGCCGCACAAGGGTCGAGTACCGGAGCAGGTGCAGATCCGACCGCGTCGCCGCTCACGAATGTGACGGCGGACATGCTGCTCAACGCACAACAGAGCGGCGATTGGCTCATGTACGGCGCCAACTACTGGAACAACCGCTACTCCCCGCTGAACCAGATCAACACGACGAACGTGCGCAATCTGGTGCCGCGGATGGTGTTCCAGTCGGGGACGGAGAAGCTGGGAAGCTTCGAGACCACGCCCATCGTCGTGAACGGCATCATGTACATCACGACGCCGGCCGCGCCGAACAACGTGGTCATCGCGGTGGACCTGCGCACGCAGAAGACGCTGTGGCGCTACGAGCATAAGAACGCCCCCGTCAGCACCGCGTGCTGCGGACCCAACAACCGCGGCGTGGCCATCGCCGGCGGCAACGTGTATGTCGCAACCCTCGATGCCCAGCTCGTGGCGCTCGATCAGGCGACGGGGAATGAAAAGTGGGTGGCTCAAGTTGGCGATCCCGCCGAGGGCTACACCGAGACGATGGCGCCGCTGGTGATTGACGACAAGGTCATCATCGGCACCTCGGGCGCGGAGTACGGCATCCGCGGCTTCGTCAAGGCGTACAACGCCGCGACGGGCACGCTGATGTGGACCTGGTACACAATCCCGGCGCCCAACGCGCGGGCCGATGAAGGAGGCCTCAACGGCTGGTACGGCCGTTGGTCGCGCACCACGCCGGAAGGCGACAACCTGAACCGCAACATCCAGCAAGAAAAGGCCGATTCCGCCAAGTACGCCGATGCCTGGATGCATGGTGGTGGCTCGATGTGGATGACGCCCGCGTATGACGCTGCGACGTCGACGCTCTACGTCGGCATCGGCAACCCCTCGCCGGACCTGGACGGCTCGATTCGTCCGGGCGACAACCTCTGGACCGAGTCGATCGTCGCTTTGGACGTCACCAACGGCCGGTTCAAGTGGGGCTACCAGACGGTTCCGCACGACGTCTGGGATCTCGACGCGGTCAGTCCACCCGTGATCGCGATGGTCGGCGGCCGCAAGGCGGTCGTCCATGCCGGTAAGACCGGCTGGGTCTACGTGCTCGACGCAGCGACCGGCAAGCTGATTCGGCGCTCGGACGCGTTCGTGCCGCAGGAGAACATGTTCGCGCAGCCGACGGCGGAAGGAACCCGGATGCTGCCGGGCGCCAACGGCGGCCAGGAATGGTCTCCCATCACCGTCAATCCCGAGCTGCAGTATGCCTACACGGTGGGACTGCACCAGCCCATGCATTACAAGACGCATTACGCGCCGTATGAGCGCGGGCGGCTGTGGCTGGGCAGCGCCTTCGTCGCCATTCCCGGCGAAGCGCAATGGGGCAACGTCAGTGGCATCAACCTCC
Organism: Gemmatimonadales bacterium; assembly: GCA_050733375.1. GTDB lineage: Bacteria > Gemmatimonadota > Gemmatimonadetes > Gemmatimonadales > GWC2-71-9 > DASTHG01. The sequence goes on along the minus strand of JBOHST010000408.1, from coordinate 9,988 downwards.
AGACCGGCAAGATCGCCTGGCAGGTGAAAACCGATCAGCCGATGATCGGCGGCGCCACGGCGACGGCGGGCGGCCTCGTCTTCACAGGCGAAGGGAACGGCTGGTTCAAGGCCTATGACGCTCGCACCGGCGCCGTTCTCTGGAAGTTCTACTGCGGCGCAGGGGTGAATGCCGCCCCATCGGTGTTCCAGGTGGACGGCGAGCAGTTCGTCGCCGTGGCGGCGGGAGGGAACTTCCAGCTGGGGTTCCCCCTCGGCTCCGCAGTCTTCGTGTTTGGACTTCCGAAGGCTGGGATGTAGGTTGTCATAGCCCGGTCGGCCCGGCTGCGGGAATCGACAGCAGCCGGTCCGGCTGGCGCAGGTCTTCACCGGGAGAAGGTGGGTATGGGGAGCGGCGTTCGGCTGGCGTTATTGGTGGGATGGATCGCTGGGATGCCGGGGATGTCCGCGATCGCACAGACTCCCCCTGCTCCTCCTCCACCCGCTCGTCCGTTCCGCCCGCCTCCCGCTCCGCATGCTCCCGTCATCGACTGCGGCTGGCTCACGGCCGACACCGTCACCCAGACCGCGACGTTCCAATTGATCGCCGGACTGACCGGCTTGAACGGCGCTCTGAACTTCAATGGGTTCCGCGACGGCGGGCTGACGTTCAGCGTTCCACTCAATTGGAACGTCGTGATGGATTTCACGAACCGGGACGGTGACCTTCCGCATTCCGCCGAGGTCATCGATGACGTGAAGCCGTTGCCGCCGGGGCCGGTCGATCCGGCGTTCCCCCGCGCGCTGACGATCCGGCTGGCGCAGGGTCTCGAATCAGGGCAGCAGGACGACATCAAGTTCGTGGCGAACAAGGCGGGATCGTACCTGATCTGGTGTGCCGTGCCGGGGCACGGGCTGGCGGGAATGTGGATCCGGTTCAAGGTATCGCGGACGGACAAGCGACCGACGCTGACCGCTACACCAGCGTCCGGAGGCGGGCAATAATGAGGAAAGGGCTTTGGACCACCGGGGTGTTCGGTGGAGCGGCGCTGCTCGCCGCCGTGCTGACCGGCGGTCGGACCGCGTCCCAGGAACCGCGGCGCTGGGTCGCGCTCGACGGGCGGGATTGGACCCAGTTCGCTCCCAAAGAGAAGCAGGCGTACGTCGCCGGTTTTCTGGCCGGCGCTGCCGGGGGCGGCGCCGGCGCGACAAGCGCCGCGACGGACACCGCGCTATTGCGGCGGACAGTGGATTCGTTGTATCGCGCCAGGTCACTGCGCTTCCCGTTCGGCCATATGGTGTACGCCAATCAGCTGGACGAGTTCTACTGGTGGGACAACCACGTTCCCGTCCCGCTGTATCTGGCGTTGTGGAGCATTAATCAGCGCTTACGGCAGCATGAACCGTAGTGCGGCAGTACGAACCGTAGTAAGGAGGCTGCGGAAATCCACCCACAGGAGGGTCCTGCGATGAAGCGGCTGCTCGGGATGGTGATGGTGCTGGCGGTCGGTCTGGCGGGTGTCGCCGCCGGTCAGGAAATGGGGCTGTTTCGCAGTCCGGTCTTCGTAGCTCAGCCGGGGTTGATCAAGTCGTTCAGCCCAGGCGACGGGTTAGACTTCAACGCCCGTTTTGTGACGGCGCTGCCGACATCGATTAATCGTCTGACAATTGTCGGCATCATTCAATGGACGCCGTTCGCCGACGAAAATGGGGACGGGGCGAAGGAGAACACCCCTGCGTTCGTGTACGGCCCGGTCGTGAATCTCATCAACACATCCAGTTTCAGCTTCGACATCGACGGGCTATTCGCGTACAGCCCGAGCGGCAGCGTACCGCAGAATTCGGCGTACACACACAAGTTCCTGGTCGAAGGTGACTTCTTCCTCAAGCTTGGCAGTATGATGAACGCCAGAGGACATTGGAGCAGCCTGAGTCTGTATGCGTTGCTGGCGTACGTGTTCACCGGTCTCGACGACGGCGTCGGGAGCGGCCCCGGTGGAGCGGTTGAGTCAAAAGACCGGATGGTGCTGCTCACGGGACTGTCGCTGCCGCTGGCGCCCTGGAAGAAATAACTCGCTGCAACAGCTGAGCATGCACCGAGGCCGGGATCGCTCCCGGCCTCGGTGGTTACCGATCCGTTTTCTCCGCGTCGTCGGAGGGAGCCCCCTCGCGGAGCCAGTCGTGAAAGGCTCCGGGCACCTCCCCGAGCCGCCACTCGGCCAGTATCTCGACCGCCATCGCGCGGACCGGGCCGCTGGCAGCGAACAGCTCTTCTGGGTCCCCTCGTCGTGCGGACTCGCCTACGGCGAGACATCGCTCCAACAGCCAGCCCTCGAAGGCGTCGGGGGCGGGATCGTCCCGCACGGTCTGCTCCAGCAACCGGCGTTTGATTGCCATCCCGATTGCATCGGGACTGGTGTTCCGCTTGCGGCTGCGGCGCCGGCCCTCCGACGCATCGAGCGCCACCAGCAACCGCCGGCAAAGGTCGGCCGGACGCAGGGCGGGATCGATCATGGCGACGCGACGATCACACGCAGGTCGAGCGGGAACCCGTCGCCTCCGGGCCGGGCAAAGCCCCGGTCGAGCGCCGCCACATCCAGTTCCACGGTCTCGAGGTCCCGGAGCAGGAGCTCGAACGGGGGGATCGCTTGGAGCGTGGTGATGGCCTTCACATAGCCCACGCATTGGGAACAAGTCTCCACGGTCAACGTTTCCGGCTCACCCTCCAGTACCAGCGTCCCCAGGCGCTCGTGGTCCGTTTCGCCGCAATACGCACAGCACAGCCAGGTGATCCGCCAATCCCCTCCACAGCGGCCACACCGCAGCTGCCTGGTGCGGTCCAAACTGCGGAGCTCGGCGAGCAGCGGCCAACTCCCGCAGATCGGGCAGTAGCCCTTGGACCACGAGCGAGGCACCTGATGTTGGAGCAGCCGGCGGCAGGACTGCAGGAGCGGGACTGCGGCGAGCCGCGCGATCGTCACCAGAGCCCCGGGATCGACACCGGCCGACGCGGCGAGGCCGCCGATGCCCGCGCGATCCTGCCCGAGGACCGCTGCGACAAGCTGCACCGCGGCGTCAGCGGAGGGCTGGAACCCGGCGAGCGACCCCTCCGTCTCGACGAGGTCCCGCACGAGTCGCTGCAGGCGTCGGTCATCAACCACCACCACGCGGCGGTGCAGCAGTGGCTCGTCCGGGGCGCGCGGGCCGCCGGTGCTGTCTCCAGCATCGGCGAGGGGGGCGCTCCATGTTGGATCGTCGAGGGCACGGAGCGCGTGGCCGAGGAGCCGAAGCCAGGCGCGCCACTCGGGTTTGCGCCGCTCGAGGTCGGCTAGTTGGGCGGTGGAGTCGGCCCGAAGACTGGCCGTGGTCCCGTGCAGTCGACCGGCTCGGTTACGCAAGGTATTCCGTAATAGGGTTGGGCACCGGCATGGATTTCGACGGGCTCGCCCCGATTCCCGACGTCGGCGCCGGGCCCGCCGCCCCGGACGCGGACTGCTTCGGGGCTCGCGCAGGCAGGAGCGGCCAGCACGGCGAGGAGGAGTGCGCCACGCCCGGCCGTGTGGATCACGGCCCCGTCACCCCCGACCCGATGACATGGATATCGTGGGACGAGAATAGTACCACCACGCGGAGCAGGAAGCCTCCGAGCAAGACGAGCGACGCGCCGCGCACGAGACGATGCTCCGCACGGACACGGTCGCGCCACTCGAGCAGGAGCGGCGCGAGAATGCCGACCCCGACAACCCCAGCCAGCAGCGCCAGACCCCACCAATTGAGGAATACTCGTGCCACCGGGCCGAGTGATGCGAGGAACACGATCAACACCAGCAGCTCGAGGAGCAGCACCCGGCGATCGAACCAGGCGAGCCAATCCACCGACGCCTCAGCGCCGACTCGCCGCCAGATCGCGAGCAGGATGAGCGCGGCCGCGCCGGTTGACGCACCGGAGACGAGGAATAGGAGGCCCAGCAGGGTGGAGTCTGCCCAAATGGGGCGATTCGTGACCGCGAGCAGGACTCCGGTGTAGCCGGCGAAGAACAGGCCAAAGATGCTTCCCAGCACCGCAATCACCGCCGCGGGTCCGCTGCGTCGGAGAAACCGTACCGGCGCCGAGTGCAGCAGCACCGGCCGCGACCGCTCCTCGCTCAGCGCGGCGAGTGCCGCCAGGAACGAGAACAGGCCGAAGAGCAGCAGTCCCCATGACCCGACCGACATCGGCGACCACGCCTTGAACATCGGCTGGCCGGTGTGGGACTCGATCAGCATGTGCCAGAACCGCTCCGGGCGGTGGAGATCGAGCGTGAGCAGGATCCCGCTGAGAATCGCCCCCCCAAAGGCGACGTAGTAGCCGAGCCGGATCAGCGGCCGGTCGGCCGGTCGGCCCCAGAGGTGGAGCAGCGACGCGAGCAGGAACGCGGTCCCCGCGATCCCGCCGACGAAGAAGTAGAACACGATCCACCAGGTCCAGTCCGGTGGCGCGGTGAAGAAGGTGTCAGACATCGACGACGTCCCGCAGCGCGGCACGCTCATCCATCCGCCGCTTCCGCAGCCCAACGAGGCCGAGCAGGGCGAGCGCCGCGGCGCCGGCGGTCGAGAAGAGCGAGGCGGGAAGCAGGTTCCGCGTGGGCATCTTCGGCGCCCGCGGGAGGCCGTACACTTCCGGCTCGTCCACTAACAGATAGAAGGAATTGAGCCCGCCGAGAATCTTGTCATCCGCCCCGTAGAGGTGGGCCCGGGCCTCGCCCAGGACGTGCAGCTGCCGTACCCGCGCCTCGGCGAGCGGCTTGAGCTCCCGAATCGGGCCGAACCGAATCGAGTCGGTCGGGCAAGCCTGGGCGCACGCCGGCTCCATACCCGCCTGGAGGCGGTCGTAGCAGAGGGTGCATTTTTGGGCCGTGTTGGAGACCTCGTTGACTCCGATCACGCCGAAGGGGCAGGCAGCGATGCAGGCCCGGCAGCCATTGCAGGTATCCGACTGGATCACCACGGTATCGAACTCTGTTCGAATGATCGCTCCCGTGGGGCAGATCTCGAGGCAGGGCGCGTTGACGCAGTGCTTGCAGACGTCGCTCATCATCAGCCAGCGGCCGTCACTCCGATCCTCGCTGAACTGCTCGATGAACTTGACGTGCCGCCAGTGGGTGCCGTCCAGCCGCCGCGTATTGTCGTAGCTGTCCCCGCTCATCTCCAGCAGCTCGTCAACGGAGGAGGGGAGCTGATTCCACTCCTTGCAGGCGACCTCGCAGGCCTTGCAGCCGATACACACCGTGGTGTCGGTGTAGAACCCCATCGGCTCGGCGATCATGCCTTCTCCACGTTACAGCAGAAGGCCTTGCCTTCGTGGATGCTCACGTTCGGGTCGCCGACGAGCGCGGTGAGCGAGTTCACCACGTCGCCGGTCACGATCCCCTGCCAGCCCCAGTGCCACGGCATGCCGACCTGATGGACCACCTGATTCCCCAGTCGGAACGGCCGCACGCGGCGGGTGACCAGCGCCTTGGCGCGGATCGAGGCGCGCAGGGTGCTCACGCGCACCCAATCGGTATTCCCAATGCCCTTCTCCGCGGCGAGTTCGGGCGAAAGCTCGATGAACAGCTCCGGCATCAGTTCGGCGAGCCACGGGTTCCAGCGGCTCATCCCGCCGGCGAGGTAGTGCTCGGTGAGCCGGTAGGTCGTGATCACGTACGGGAAGCGCGGATCGCCCACGCCCGCGAGCGGGTTGTCGGCGTGGCTCCAGTATTTGAGCACCGGACTGGACTGCTGCCGGTACAATGCGTTGCGCACCGGCGATTCGACCGGCTCGTAGTGGGTCGGGAGGGGGCCATCGAGCAAGCCCGCGGGATTGAACAGCAATCCCACGCCGTTAGGGAGCATCAAAAACGGCTGCCGGCCCGACTGCGCGGCGAGACCCACGCCGTCCGGGACGGCTGGCGCGTTGGGCGGCTTCGTCCCCGGGAAATCCGGCGTGTCAAATCCGGTCCACCGCGCACCATCCCACCAGATCCACTTCTTCCGCTCGCTCCAGGGGCGGCCCTGAGGATCGGCGGAGGCGCGGTTGTACAGCACCCGGCGGTTGGCGGGCCAGGCCCACCCCCAGTTGCGGTGCGACCCGACGACGCCGGGCGGATCCGGCTCCTTCCGGGCGGCGAGATTGCGGTCCGGCGCGGGAAACACGCCGCAGTAGATCCACGAGGCGCAGGTGGTCGACCCGTCGTCCCGGAGTTCGTCGAACCCCGTCAGATGCCGGCTCGGGTTCCCGGTGGCGAAGCCGTTGATCTCGCGCAGCACCTTGGTCACATCGGGCTCGCCCGGAACACTGTGCGGCTCGTCGGGCTCGAAGTCCCACACCAAGTGCCTGAAGCCCTGGTCGCGCGGCAGCGTGCTGCCGGCGTAGAACCGCTTGAGCCGGAGAGCGAGTTGGTGCGTGAACCAGGGGTCCGAGCGGCACTGGCCCGGCGGGTCGGCGGCCCGGAAGTGCCATTGGAGCATCCGCTGCGTGTTCGTGAAACTTCCCTCCGTCTCGGCAACTTGGGCCGAGGGGAAGAAGAACACCTCGGTCCCGATCTCCTCCGGGCGCAACTCACCGGCCTGGATCTCGGGCGCGCGGGACCAGAACGTGGCCGTCTCGGTCAGGAAATTGTCTTTGACCACGAGCCACTCGAGCGCCCTGAGGCCCTTGCGCTCGAGTCCCGCGTTGAGCGAGGTGGCGGGGTTTTGCCCCACGCAGATCATGCCTTTCACCCGGTCCTCCGCCATCGCCGTGAACATGGCCATGTGGGAGTGGTCGCCCGTGATCTTCGGGTGCCAGTCGTAGCCGAACTGGTTCTCCGGCGTCGCCGCGTCCCCGTACATCGATTTGAGATAGGAGACGAGAAACTTCGGCATGTTGGCCCAGTAGCTCGTGGCCACGCCCTCGGTGGCCAGGTACTCCCGCAGCGTGCGGTGATCCTTGAGCCCGGAGGGCGCGGGCAGGTAGCCGTGGATGCTGTGGTAGAGCGTCGGAATATCTGTCGAGCCCTGGATCGACGCGTGGCCGCGCAGCGCCATGATCCCGCCACCCGGCCGGCCGATGTTCCCCAAGAGCAGCTGCAGCAGTGCGCAGCACCCGATCACCTGCGGGCCGTTGGTGTGCTGCGTCCAACCGACGGCGTACGCCCACGCGGTGGTCCGTTCCCGCCCCGAGTTCGCGAGAATCGTTTCCGCCACTTTCAGGAACGTGGCCGTGGGGCATCCGGTCACCTGCTCGACCATTTCGGGCGTGTAACGGCTGAAGTGACGCGTTACGATCTGGAACACGCAGCGCTTGTGCCGCAGCGTCTCGTCGCGGAGCGGGACGGGCTTGCGGAGCGACCGGATCACCGACTCCAGCGACTCTCCGGGGAGGGGCCGGCGCTGCGCCCCGGTGCGCCCCGGACCCGCTAGCGCTTCGCCGCCGCGCGGCTCGCCGACCGCTTCATCGTGGCGTGCGTACTGCCACGAATCGGTTTCGTATCGCGCGAGGAAGCCGTCGTATGGCCATTCCGGTCGGCGTTCGTACTTCATCAGGCCCGAGAACACGCCGCTCAGGTCTTCGGCATCCCCGAAGTCGGCCCGGACGATCATCGCGGCGTTGGTGTAGTGCAGCAGGTACTCCCGGAAGAACGGGTCGGTGTTCCACCGGTCGTTGTTGATGACGTAGCTGATCAGGCCGCCCAGGAAGGCGATGTCGCTGCCCGCGCGGATCGGCGCGTAGAGGTCGCACATCGCGCTCGTGCGGGTGAAGCGGGGATCGACATGCAGGAGCTTGGCGCCGTGCTCTACTTTCGCCTTCATCGGCCAGCGGAAGGCGACCGGATGGCACTCCGCCATGTTGGAGCCCTGGAACACGATGCAGTCCGAGAGCTCCAAATTGCGCGGGTAGGTCGTCGCCGCGCCGCGGCCCAGCCGTGTCCCCAGACCGGGGACGCTCGAGGAGTGTCATATTCGCGCCTGGTTTTCGATCGCCACCACCCCGAGTCCCCGCAGCAGCTTCTGGTGCATGTGATTCCACTCGTTGTCGAGGGTGGCCCCGCCCAGGGCGAAGATCGCGGTCGTCTGGTTGACCAACCGGCCGGCCGCGTTCCGTTCCACGAAGGTCTCGTCCCGCGCCTGCTTGACCAGCTCGGCCACCCTGTCCATGGCCCAATCGAGCTCGACCTCGTCCCAAGCCGTCGCTCCGGGCTTGCGGTGCAGCACCTTGGTGGCGCGGTTGGGATTCTTGTGGAGCTGGTAGGTGGCGGCGCCTTTGGGGCAGAGACACCCCTCGCTATGCGGGCTGCGCGGATCGCCCTCGATGTTCACGATCTCATTGCCTATGGTGCGGACGATCGTGGCGCAGCCGACGGCGCAGTAGGGGCAGACGCTGGGTGTGGATTTCGCGGCTTTGATGCGGAGTTGCTGGGCTCGCACCGTCGCCGGCGTCAGGCTCAGCCCGAGGCCGAGCAGCGAGCCGAGTGCCGTGCCCGAGCCGATGCCGGCTGCGGACGCGCGCACGAAGGCACGTCGGGATACCGTGGGGTTCATGGGCGCAGCCTTCCTGCAAGACGATAGAAGCGGTCATCGGTGCTGTCAAGACGCGGCGATCTCCGGTCCCATCGGCCGCTCGATCATTCTCCTCGCCATCCCGATGGTACTCGAGATGGCGATGGAGTCGATCGTGGCGCGGCGCATCGGAGAGAAGAATCCCGCGGGAACCGAACCGACGGCCGGTCATCGTCCCGGCCCGAACCCGCGCCGCACGATCAGCCTGAGCGAGCGGGCCTGGAGCCGAGTGAGGAATCGCTCCAGCTCTCCCGTCTGGCGATTCTCGTTGAAGGTTCCGAACACCGCCTTTCGTGCGTCGAAAGCGTTCGAAATCACCACGGAGACTCCCCATTGCTCGCGCTCCCATCCGAGCCGCAGATCGGCGGTGAAGTATCCGCCCAGCGCTTGCGTCTCGTTCGCCTCGTCGCCTCGCAGCCACTGCCTTCCCGTGTAACGCGCGTCGACGCCGGCCTCGAACCCACTGCCCAGCTGGAACGCCGCACCGAAGCGGGCCTGGTGCTCGGGCACGAGCGGCAACCGATCACCGACCAGAACGGCGTTCGCTCCAAAGTACGGGGTCGCGACGTAGACGCTTTCCGAGCGGATGCTGAAGATCTCGGCCTCGGTGCGGAAGGACGCCCGTGTGAAGGCGTAGTTTGCGTACAGGCTGTGTCCGCCGGCGAGCTGGGCCTGCGCCGAGAGCTCGACGCCTTCACGCCGCGTGTTGCCGATGTTGGCGAAATACCCGGCGAGCAGTGCGGAGTCGGAGTTGATGAACGAGATGTCGTCCCGCACGTCGGTCCGGTATACCGCACCATCGATGAGGATCCGGCCCCGGGTCCAGCTCGCGCCCACCTCGTAACTCGTGCCGACGACCGGGTCGAGCGGCGGGTCCTCGCCCAGCGCGAAGGGGAGCGGGCATGCCGCGGTCTCGTCGGCGCAGGCCAGCTCCAGGATCGCGGGGGCCCGGAAGCTCCGGCCCACCGAGGCATAGGCCGACGCGCCGGCGCCGAGTGCGACGCTCACGCCGCCGCGCGGACTCCACCGGCGGAAAGAACTCGAGGTGTCGGCGGCCGGGTCGAGGTTGTCTTCGAACGGGACGCGGATGTAGTCGTACCGGAACCCGGCCGACAGAGTCATCCGGCCGAGTCGCACGTCCGCGGTGGCGTAGCCCGCGAGGTCCCAGCTCGGGCTGTCCACGTCGGTGGTGAGCGAATCGCTGCCTGGACTGGCGGGGTCCTCCTCGCGCAGACGGATGTTGACCGAGTTCACCGCACCATCGAGTCCGGCGCGAAGCGAGGCGTCTCGCCCACCGACCAACCCCCCCCAATGCCAATCGAGGTTGCCGCCCAGCGTGCGATTGCGGCTCTGGCCCCGCACGTTCGGATCGGGCGCCTGGTTGACGTTGAAGCGCTCCGCATCGTGCCGTCGGACGTACAGCGCGGCGGAGCCGCGTCCCCGCGCTCCCA
>JBOHST010000407.1:0-2738 GCA_050733375.1 Gemmatimonadales bacterium | reverse complement strand
CAACCTCTCATACTGGGGAGCCTCCAGCAATCCCGGGGCGATTCAGTTTAGCGAAATCACACGGTGTGGGCAATGACAATGGCGATCCGGGCGCCATGGGAGGCGCCATCTTGGCAAACTTGTCCAGCAGCTTCACCCCGACGTGCTTGAACACGTTCGGGGCGACGAGGGTGGCCAGCGTCGCGATCACGACGATGACGACGAGGAGTTCGATAAGGGAACCCTCGTCTCATCGATGGTCGCGCTATTCGTCTTGTAGAGGTCGCTGTTCTAGTGACCATAAGCCGTGCAAAAGCAGCCACGTTGCAAGTCCGACGAATGTGAACCCAACAGCAGGAGCCCTACCAAAGGCGAAGGCGATTCCGCTCCCGACTGGGGGCAAAAGCAGAACTGAGATCGCTTTGGCGGCCCAAGAACAAGGGATCAGATTCGCGCGTGTTGCCGATCTCAAATATGCGGCGACGAACGCGCCTGCTAACCCTGCAACGGCTCCTACCAACAGCGGAGAGTCTCCGCCCCGAGTAGCTATCGCGCCAAGACCCAACGCCAATGCGGCCCCAACCAACCCTCGCGTGACTCCAACGCGCCAACTCTCGGACATGCAATCCCACCTCTAGGCTAACGGGGCACTGGTTGACTTCGACATCTCCAGCTTTACCACCGGAACGGGGCCATGGCACCCGTTCAGCTTTTCAGGCTGACTGTCCGCTCATCTCCCGCTATGTACAGCTGAGCGTGACGCTCAACTACGAAGTACCCAGTCGGGGGCCTCGCCATGATGCCGTGTGTCATATGTTCGACCGTGCCACTGGTGTGAATCGCGCACGCAATGGATCAAGCCATCGGGATCAGGCGAGACTGAGAGCTTTGCATCAGCGTGCCCGCCCTTTCTGAACTGCTGGCCTCGCCTGATCCGAAATCAAAAGTCGCTATGCCCCGATCGCGTTCGAGGTAGCCTGCTGGTACTCATCCAACGCGCCATCGGAAACTCGGCTCCAACTACTTTCACATGATCAGTAAGGCTCGTACCGGAGCTCCTGGTCATCACCAGGCATTAGGCCAGCCAGGGGAATGGATCCTGAATCCGCCCAGCGTGACGTGCCGACCATGAACTCACCGCGCGTAGCGACCACCTTACCCGCCACTATACGACGCCATTCAGCAAACCCACCATTTGCGATACTGCTGCAAACATCTCGTACGGATTGCTCACTGAAGGGAATATGATCCCACCAGGAGCTCGCTCCTACATGGATCATGTACTTGCCGGGGGCATCAGTTCGTAGCAGTATCTCGGCAGCACGAGGATTCGCGGGTGTCACCTTCACGTCCCACTCGGGACGAGGGGGATCGGCCACGGTCACGGCGACCTTACTCCGATCGAGAGTGCTCGCCCATCGGGTGACCGCATAGATCAAGGCCCTTCGCGTATCAGCCTGTGTTGTATCGGCCAGGTGACGTCCCGATTCGTGTAGAAAAGTGAAATGGCGTATCCTTTCGGGGTCGCTAACCCGATCCGCAGAGTGCGGATCAGAACCCGGAGGCACACGCCATTGCCAGAAGTTACGACGCGAGAGCAGGACTGGGAAGCGGTGGTGGCCCGGCGGCGTCACCGAGGTCAGGTTGCTCGCGGAATCGTAGGCGAACAGGAGCTGGCGGCCGTCCCAGGCCCGGGTCCGGACCAGCCGGTCGGAGCTGTCGTAGAGCAGGCTGTCGGTGCGGCCGAGGGGATCGGTCGTCCTGGCCAGCCGGCCCTTGTTGTCGTAGCCGTACGACACGATCCGCCCGCCGTCGGTGATCTGGCTCAGGCGGCCCTGCGGATCGTACGAGTAGCGCACCGAGTCGAGCCCGGCCGGCCGCGCGACCGTCACCCGGCCCAGGCTGTCGAGCCGGACCAGGCTCTGGCGGCCAAGCGGGGTCGTTGACGTCTCGGTCCAGATCGCCCCGGACCTCGACCCGGCGGTCACGAAGCGCTGGCCCGCGATCCAGGTGGTGTCCGCGGTGGCCGTGACGCTCAAGGGGTTGGTGGAGCTCGTGCCGGACGCGCTCCTCGCTCCCATGATGACCACGCTGTCTCCGGACGGCAGCTTGACCACAAGCCGCCCCACGATCGGAGACTGGGGCCCGAACCGGGGGTCGGCGGCCTCGATGATCCTCGCCACGGTCCCGTCGGGCGCCGTCGTGACCGTCGTCCCGTCGCGCTGTCGGAGGGTCACCGTCTTCAATCCCGCGGGGTCCTGCTCCTCCCATCGCTCGTCGCCGTTCTCGAGCTCGTCCACCCGGTAGACCGTCTGCCGGCCCACGATGGTGGTGCGGGACACCGCGTACCCGGTATCCCCCACCGTGCGGACCAGCGTCTGCCGTCCGCCGTCGGGGTTGTCGTCCCGGAGCAGCCGTCCCAGGGCGTCGTAGAGGAAGGCGTGCTTCTTCCCCCGGGCGTCGATCAGGCTGTCGAGGAGTCCCGCCGAGCCGTGGTAGAGCTTGGTCGGCAGGCCGCCGGGATCGGTGACCTGCCGGAGGAAGCCGCCGGCATCGAGGGTGAGGGCGGTCTGCTGTCCGTACGGACCGAGGATGCCCGTCGGATTCCCGGAGCCGTCGCGCTGAACGGTGGTGATGTTGCCGGTTCCGTCCTTCACCGACGCCAGCCGGCCCGAAGCGTCGTAGGTGAAGGCGAGCAGCGTGTCGGCGCTCATCGCGTCGAGCGTGTACTTGTGCCGTCCGGCGAAGCTGAACTGATA
>JBOHST010000406.1:0-7784 GCA_050733375.1 Gemmatimonadales bacterium | reverse complement strand
GGTCACGCGCTCATCCCTCGATCGTCCCGCCGGCCGCCTCGATCTTCTGGCGGGCCGACCCGGAGACCTGGACGCCCTTCACGATGAACCCGCGCTTCACCTCGCCCATGCCGAGCAGCTTGATCGGGGTGTCGGGCCGGCGCACCAACCCCGCCCCAAACAGCGTCTCGGGCGTCACTTCGGCGCCCTCGGCGAGCAGGGTGAGGTGACGCACGTTCACCACCTGGGCATCCTGCTTGAACGGATTGGTGAACCCCCGCTTCGGAATGCGGCGAATCAGCGGCATCTGCCCGCCTTCGAACCCCGGCCGGACGCCGCCGCCGGCGCGCGCCTTTTGTCCCTTCTGACCCCGTCCCGAAGTCTTGCCGATGCCGGAGCCCGGCCCACGGCCCACGCGCACCCGGGCGTGGGTCGACCCGCGCGGCGGCTTGAGCGAGTGGAGCGTCAGCTTCTGGATCGCCTCGGCCTTCGGCCTCCGCGCGGCCTTCGCCGCCTTGGCCGCCTTGGCCGCTTTCGATGCCTTGGCCGCCCGGGTCCGGGGGGCCTTCGCTTTCACCTTGGCCATCGCTTACCCCTTGACCGGCGTCACGCGCACGAGGTGCCGCACCTGGTACAGCATCCCCCGCAGCGCCGGATGGTCGGCGTGCACGACGATGTCCTGATGGTGCTTCAAACCGAGCGCCTCGAGCGTGCGGCGCAGCCGGGCGGGATGTCCGCTGCCCGAGCGCATCTGGCGGATTTCCAGCTTGCCCTTCCCGGCCGACGGCAGCACCGGGTCGACGCTGCTCACTCTCTTGCGGTACTTCCGCGTCGGCGGCTTCCTAGACACGAGCCGCCTCCTGGCGGGCCTTGTAGTGGATCTCCTCGACCTCGACGCCCCGCTCCTTGGCCACGCGGCGGGCTGTCGTGAGCCGGGCGAGGCCGTCCATCGTGGCCCGCACCATGTTGTGTGGGTTGGTGGAGCCGAGGCTCTTGGTCAGGATGTCGCGCACACCGGCGCATTCGAGCACCGCCCGCACCGGCCCACCGGCGATGACCCCGGTGCCCGACGCCGCGGGCTTCAACAGGACGCGGCCCGCTCCGTGACGACCGATGATCTCGTGGGGAATGGTCCCTCCGGTCAGCGGCACTTCCGCCATTTTGCGCCGCGCCGCCTCGACGGCTTTGCGGACCGCTTCGCTGACCTCGTTGGCCTTGCCGGTGGCGACGCCGACGCGGCCGTGCGAATCGCCCACCGCGACCAGCGCGTTGAAGCTGAAGCGCCGGCCGCCCTTGACGACTTTCGCCACGCGGTTGATGGCGATCACGTTCTCGACGAACCCATCGCCCTCGCGACCTTGCCGGTCGTCGCGCCGCTCGCCACCCCGGCCGCGACCCCGGCCGCGGCCGCCGCGCCCGCCGCCACCGCCACGCCGCGGATGCTCGTGCTCGGTCGTCGGCTCCACCGCGGCCGCGGGGGTGAGCGCCTCGGGGGGCGCTTCAGGAGCGGCCGTTTCGGGGGCCGTCTCCGGGGCCGCCTCGGGAGGCTTCGCTCCCAACTCCTGTTCGTTGGTCATCAAAACTCCAACCCGCCTTTCCGGGCGCCGTCGGCCACCGCCTTCACGCGTCCGTGGTACTGGTAGCCGCCGCGGTCGAACACGACCTTGGCGATGCCCTTGCCCTTCGCCTTGTCGGCGATGAGCCGGCCGAGGGCGAAGCTCCGGGCGGTCTTGCCCGTGCCCTCCACCTGGATGCCTTCGGTGCGGTCGGATGCGCCGAGGAGGGTGACGCCCCGGTCGTCATCCACGACCTGGGCGTAGATGTGCTTCGACGAGCGGAACACCACCAAACGAGGCCGCGCCGCGCTGCCGTGCACCTTCTTGCGCACGCGCAGGTGGCGCCGCGCGCGCCGGTGAGCCTGGGTCTTGATCTGTCGAACGGATCGCATGGCTTACTTGGCCGCCTGGGCGGTCTTGCCGGCCTTGCGCCGGACCTGCTCGCCCACGTAGCGGATCCCCTTCCCCTTGTATGGCTCCGGCGGACGAATGCTGCGCAGCTCGGCCGCCACCTGTCCGACCAGCTCTTTGTCCACACCTTCGACCCGCACCTGCACGTTGCCGTCTACGGAGATCTTGATGCCCTGAGGCGCGTGGTACGGCACCGGATGCGAGTAGCCCACCACCAGCTGCACGCCGAACGGCTTGGCCTCGGCCTTGTAGCCGACGCCCTGGATCTCGAGTGCGCGGCTGAACCCCTTGGTCACGCCTTCAACCATGTTCGCCACCAGCGTGCGCGTAAGCCCGTGCAGCGCCTTGTGACGCGGCTCGTCGGAGGGCCGGCCCACGGCCACCTCGCCGTTCGCGAGCGCCAGACTCAGCTCGGCGTGCACCGTGCGACTGACTTCGCCCTTGGGCCCCTTGAGCGTGATCGTCTGGCCCGCGATCGTCGCGGTCACGCCCGTAGGCAGGGGGACCGGACGCTTGCCGATTCGCGACATGGCGCCTCCTACCAGACCACCGCGAGCAGCTCGCCGCCCACCCGGGCGGTGCGGGCGTCGCGGTCCGACATCACCCCGCGGGGCGTGCTCAGAATCGCCATCCCCAGGCCGTTTTTCACCCGCGGGATTTCGCGCGCCTTCACGTAGCGGCGCAGGCCGGGTGCGGACACCCGCTGCAGCGCGCGGATGACCGGCGCATCGTTGTGGTACTTGAGGTAGAGCCGCAGCAATCCGAACCGCCCATCGTCCAGCACCTTGAAGTCCTGGATGAAATGGTTGTCGCGGAGGATCCGTGAGATCTCCACCTTCAATTTCGACACCGGCATATCCACCCGGCGGTGCCCCGCCGTGCAGGCGTTGCGCACCCGGGTGAGCATATCGGCCACGGGATCAGTCATGCCCATCTCGCCTCCCGCCCCTTACCAGCTGGCTTTGCGGACGCCGGGGATTTCCCCGCGCAGCGCCAGCTCGCGAAAACAGATGCGACACAGCCCGAATTTGCGAAGCGTGGCCCGACTGCGGCCGCACCGCTGGCAGCGGTGATACGCCCGCACTTTGAACTTCGGGGTCCGCTTCACTCGCTCGACCCAACACTTCTTCGCCATGCGTTATCTCCTAGCCCGCCGCGACAGGGGATTCGCCGCGGAAGGGCATGCCCAGCTCGCGCAGCAACGCGATGGCCGTGTCGTCGCGGCCGGCGTTGGTCACGAAGGTGATGTCCATCCCGTGAATCTGCTCGACCTTGTCATAGTCGATCTCCGGGAACAGCATTTGCTCCTTGATGCCCACGGTGTAGTTGCCCCGCCCGTCAAAGCTCTTCGTCGGCAGGCCGCGAAAATCGCGCATCCGCGGCACCGCCACCGAGATGAAGCGATCCAGGAACTCGTACATCCGCGCCCCCCGCAGCGTCACCGCGCAGCCGATCGCCACGCCCTCCCGGAGGTTGAAATTCGCGACCGACTTCTTGGCCCGCGTCACCACCGGTCGTTGGCCGGTGATCGACGCGAGCTCGGCCGCCGCCGTCTCGAGCCCTTTCGGATTCTTGATCGCGCTGCCCATCCCGACGTTGAGCACGATCTTCACGAGCTTCGGGATCTGGTGCGCGTTACTGAAACCGAACTGCTGCTGCAGCTTCGGGCGGACCCGCTCCGCGTAATAGACGCGCAGCCGCGCCGGCGGCGCCGGCTCGGCCGGAGCCTGCGGCTCGGCCGGGGCCTCGGCGGCCGGCTTCGGCCCCTTCGGCTGCTTGGCCTGCTTCGGCTTCTTTTCCTTTGTATCCTTGGTATCCGGCATCCTCACCTCACCCGCGCGATCGACTGCCCGGACTTCACCGCGATGCGCTCCACCGTGCCGTCTTTGTCCCGGCGGCGGCGCACCCGCGTCGGTTTGCCCGATTTGGGATCGAGCAACATCACGTTGGAGGCGGCGATCGGCGCCGGTTTCTCGATGATCTTGCTCTCCTGCTCGGCCGTGCGCGCCCGCTGGTGCTTCTTCACGATGTTCACGCCCTCCACCGTCACCCGGAACAGCTTGGGGTGCACCTGGAGGATCCGCCCTTCCTTCCCCTTGTCGTCGCCGCGGATCACGCGGACCGTGTCGCCCTTCGCGATGTGCAGCTTGTGCCGGATCGGCTCCGTGCCGCGCACGCGCCGGCTCTTCTTGTAGACCAGCGGTTTCATGTCAGATCACCTCCGGCGCCAGCGACACGATCTTCATGAACTTCTTTTCGCGCAGCTCGCGCCCCACCGGCCCGAAAATGCGGGTGGCCCGCGGCTCCCCCTGATCCGTGATCAACACCGCGGCATTCTCGTCGAACCGGATGTAGGAGCCGTCTTTGCGCCGGGTCTCCTTGGCCGTGCGCACGATCACCGCCTTCGCCACCTCGCCCTTTTTGATCTGGCCGGTGGGAATGGCATCCTTGATCGTGACGACCACGATGTCGCCGAGCCCCGCGTAACGGCGCTTGGACCCGCCGAGCACGCGGATGACGAGCGCTTTCCTGGCGCCCGAGTTGTCCGCGATCTTGAGAATCGATTCCTGCTGTACCACAGTCGCCTCCGCCCTTACTTCGCGCGCTCGAGGATCTCGACCACGCGCCACCGCTTGATCTTGGACAGTGGGCGCGTCTCCACGATCCGCACCGTGTCGCCTGCCTTGGCGCCCTGCTCGTCGTGCGCCGCGACCGTCTTGGTGCGCACCACCCGCTTGCCGTAGAAGCCGTGGGCGTAGCGCCGCACGAGCGACACCGTCACGGTCTTCTGCATCCTGTCGCTCACCACCACGCCCGTGCGCGTCTTGCGACGGCTCCTCATGCCCGTCATGCCCGCCTCCGCTCACCCAGCAGGGTCTGGATCCGCGCGATGTCGCGCCGGATCGTCCGGAACTGGAGCGGGTTCTCGATCGCCTCCGTGCCGGACCGGAACCGCAAGCGGAACCGCTCTTCCTCGAGCACGGCGAGCTTCTGTTCCAGCTCTTCGGTCTTGAGCTGCCGCAGGTCGTCCGGTCGCTGCCGCGCCATTTACCGCTCCTCCCGTCGCACGAATTTCGATCGGAGCGGCAGCTTCGCCGCGGCCAGCTCCAGCGCCTGGCGCGCCAGCGGCTCCTCGATGCCCTCCACCTCGAACATCACCCGGCCCGGCTTCACCACCGCCACCCAGCCCTCCGGGTTGCCCTTCCCCTTCCCCATCCGCGTCTCGGCCGGCTTCTTGGTGATCGGCTTGTCGGGGAACAGCCGGATCCACACCTTGCCGCCGCGTTTCATCTCGCGGGTGAGGGCGACGCGCGCCGCCTCGATCTGCCGGTTGGTGATCCACCCGGGATCGAGCGACATCAGTCCGTAGTGGCCGAACGCCACGGTGTTGCCGCGGGTGGCCAGACCGTTCGTATTCCCTTTGAACCGCTTCCGAAACTTGACGCGCTTGGGTGCCAGCATGGTCAGGCACCCGTCGAATAGGTGCGACCCGACAGCTCCTCGGTCCGCTCACCCTTGAAGATCCACACCTTCACGCCGATCGTGCCGTAGGTGGTCTTCGCCGTCGAGGTGGCGTAGTCCACGTCGGCGCGCAGCGTATGCAGCGGCACGCGGCCCTCGTGGTAACCCTCCACCCGCGCGATTTCCGCGCCGCCCAGCCGCCCGCCGCACTTGATCTTGATCCCCTGCGCCCCCATCCGCATGGCGCTCTGCACCGCCCGCTTCATCGCGCGGCGGAACGAGATCCGCTGCTGCAGCTGGTGGACCACGCTGTCACCGACGAGCTGGGCATCGAGCTCCGGCCGTTTGATCTCATCGACGTTGATGCCGACTTCCTTGCCCGTCAGCTGCGCCAGCTCGTCGCGCAACTTGTCCACCTCGGCGCCGCGCTTGCCGATCACCACGCCAGGCCGGCCGGTGTGCACCGTGACCGTCACCTTGCCGGGGCGGCGCTCGATGTGTACGTCGGCGATCGCCGCGTGGCTGAGCCGCGTCTTGAGATACTTGCGGATCAAGTCGTCTTCCTTCAACAGCTCCGGGAAGTTGCGCCGCGCGTAGTAGCGCGAGCGCCACGGCTTGATGATCCCCAGCCGGAAGCCGTACGGATGCGTTTTCTGTCCCACTTACGTACTCCTCCGCCGGGTCTTCGCCCCGGCCTTCGTTTTCGCCTTCGCCCTGGTCTTGGCAGGCTTGACGCTCGTCGCGGCCTGCTTGCCCTTCTCCTTCGCCGGGGCCTTGGCCTCGGCGCGGCCGGTCGCCGGCGCCCCTCCCCCGGCGGGCTTCGCCGGCGGCGTCTCCCCCGCCACGTGGATCTCCACGTGGCTGGTGCGTTTCAGGATCGGCGTGGCGCGCCCCATCCCCGCGGACGTGAACCGCTTCAGCGTCGGCCCCTCGTTCACCACCGCGTAGCGCACCCGCAGTCCATCGACGTCGAGCGACACGTTTTCGCGCTGCGCCCGCTGCTCCGCGTTCGCCACGGCCGACTTGAGGACCTTATGGATCTGCTTCGCCGCGTGCTTCTTGGAAAAGCGCAGGATGGCGTACGCTTCCGGCACGGCGCGGCCGCGGATCTGGTCGATGACCAACCGCATCTTGCGCGCCGACTGCCGCACGGTCCGCTGAATCGCCCGGGCTTCCATGGCTTACTCCTTCGCCTCCGCTTCTTTCTCCGCGGCGGTCTTCGAGCTATGTCCACGGAACAAGCGCGTGGCCGAGAATTCACCAAGCTTGTGGCCGACCATGTTCTCGGTCACGTACACCGGGACGAACTTGTTGCCGTTGTGTACCGCCAGCGTATGGCCGACGAAATCCGGCGTAATGGTGCTGCGCCGCGACCAGGTCTTGAAGACCTTTTTCTCGTTCTTGTCGTTCAGGCCCGTGATTTTCTTGAGGAGCGACGGCTCCACGTAGGGCCCTTTCTTCACCGAGCGTCCCATTACTGTGTCGCCTTCCCGCGCTTGCGCCCGCGCACGATGAGTTTCGTCGAAGCCTTCTTCTTGTGGCGCGTCTTCTTCCCTTCGGGCTTGCCCCAGGGCGAAACCGGCGGACGGCCGCCTGACGACTTGCCCTCGCCGCCACCCAGGGGGTGATCCACCGGATTCATGGCCACGCCGCGCACCCGGGGACGCCGGCCCAGCCAGCGCCTCTTGCCCGCCTTGCCCACCGACAACAGCTCGTGCTCGGCGTTGCCGACTTCGCCGATGGTGGCAAGACACTCGCCGCGCACCATCCGCGTTTCGGTCGAGCGCAGCCGCAGCGTGACGTAGTTGCCTTCCTTCGCCACGACCTGGGCGCTGGTGCCCGCCGAGCGGCACAATTGGGCGCCGCGGCCGATCTTCAGCTCCACGTTGTGCACCGTGGTGCCGAGCGGAATCTCGAACAGCGGCAGGGCGTTGCCGGTGCGGATGTCCGAGCCGGGCCCGGACACCACCGTATCGCCCACGGCGAGGCCCTTGGCATGGACCATGTACCGCTTCTCGCCGTCGGCGTACGTCACCAGCGCGATCCGGCAGGTCCGGTTCGGGTCGTACTCGATCGTCGTGATCTTCCCCGGCACGCCGAACTTGTCGCGCCGGAAATCGATCCGGCGGTACCGGCGTTTGTGCCCGCCGCCCTGGTGGCGCGTGGTGACGTGACCCTTGTTGTTGCGCCCGCCCGTCCGCCGCAGCGGCTCGAGCAGCGAGCGCTCGGGTTCGGACCGCGTGATCTCCGCGAAATCCGAAACGGAGCGGAACCGCGTCGCCGCCGTGACCGGCTTGAACTGTCGAATGCCCATGGTCAGCCCTCGAACACCTGGATCGAGTCCCCGTCCTTCAGCGTCACGATCGCCTTCTTCCA
>JBOHST010000405.1:0-7406 GCA_050733375.1 Gemmatimonadales bacterium | reverse complement strand
CGTCCTGGCGCGCCACATCGCCCGCCCGGTGCAGCAGCTCGCCCGCGCCACGCGGCAGGTGCAGGACGGCGACTACTCGGTCGAGATCCCGGTCACGAGCCAGGACGAGATCGGCGTGCTGTCCCAGGCGTTCCGCAACCTGGTGGAGGACCTGAAGGAGAAGGCGCAGCTGGTGGAGTACATGATGCAGGCGGCGGGAGCGTCGGCCACGCAGCCGCTCCACGCCGCCCCGACGGCCATCCGCGAGGTCGCCGACCGGCCGTCGGTCGGCTCGGGCGGCGACGTGCTGCGTCCCGGCTCGGTGTTCGCCGGGCGCTACGAGGTGAAGGAGATCCTCGGCGCCGGTGGCATGGGCGTCGTGTACCGCGCCTTCGACCGCGAGCTCGCCGAGGCCGTCGCCATCAAGACGCTGCGCCCGGACACGTTGGCGGGCGATTCGGTGGCGCTGGAGCGCTTCAAGCAGGAAATCCGGCTGGCCCGCAAGATCACTCACCGCAACGTGGTGCGAACGTACGATCTGGGCGAGGTGGGCGGGATGTACTACCTCACGATGGAATACGTGGAGGGGACCTCGCTCAAGTCGCTGATCCAGGGCCGCGGCCGGCTGCCGGTCCCGGTCGCGCTGACGGTGGGGAAGCAGCTGTGCCGCGCGCTCGAGGTCGCCCACGAGCAGGGGGTGATCCATCGCGACATCAAGCCGCAGAACATGGTCGTCGAGCCGAACGGGTTCCTGAAGGTGATGGACTTTGGTATCGCGCGGCTCGCCAACCCGCCCAAAGGGAAAGGCCTCACCGAGGCGGGGATGGCGATCGGCACGCCCGACTACATGTCACCGGAGCAGCTCTCGGGACTGGAGCTCGACCCGCGCAGCGACCTCTACTCGGCGGGCGTGGTGCTGTTCGAGTGCCTCACCGGCCGCGTGCCGTTCGAAGCGGACACTCCGTGGTCGCTCATCGCCAAGCATCTCGAGGAAGACCCGCCTAACCCGCGTGCCCTCAACGCCGAGGTGACGGAGGGACTGGCACAGGTGATCCTCAAGGCGATGGCGAAGGATAAGGAGAACAGGTACAAGAGTGCGGGGGAGATGCACGACGCGCTGGCGGCGATCGGCTAGGTGTCAGGTGCGAGATGTCCGGGTGAGCTGACGAGCCTGCATTCGTTTCGTTTCCACCACGAGTTTCTTCCTAGAATCGCCCGTTCGCTGAGCCGCCCGTTCGCTTAGGTGGCGCACAACCCACGCCGTCCCGCGCCAACGCACTTCGTGCCATGGTAGGCCCGTCAGGCGGCGCACGAGTCTGTAGCGCGGTGCCGGGTCCGCCCCCTCCTGGATAGCCTGGCGGCAAAGTGAAATCCCAGTTCCCTCCCAGCGCACCAACCACGCAAGCAGTCGACTCCAGCCGGCGAGCTGATGAAAAGGCGGCAAGCCATCTCGGCGAAGCAGTCGAGTGACCTGATAGCGACTTTGAAGCCCGAGGCGACGCGCGACAAAGTCCATGGCGCCCGGCCGCCCTTCGGTCAGTGCCAGTACGGAGAGCAAGTGCTCGCAGGTTGCTGATGCACCTGGAAACGCACACCGCAACAACGACTCCACGACGACCATTATCCCTCTACACCGCAACAATTCCTTGCAAGGGTGCAAGCCAGCGAAGCGGCACCGTGTCAGGCCGCACGAGACGTCATAGCCGAAGCCGCAGCCGCCTCCGTACCTTTTTACATTGGAAAGACGGCGCCTGCCACTGGAAGGCATATGCGTCTCCCAAGTTGTCGTCAAGAGCCCGTTCTTCACAGTCCAGGCCGGTTGGTTGGGTGGTTGATTGCTGGTTGGGTGGCGCTGAGCAGTTGCACGGGCTACGAACCTCCCGGGCTTCCCCCCGTCGTTCCCGAGGATCGCGATCCGGCCTGGAGTCCCGACGGCCAGTGGCTGGCGTTCCAGCATACCGATCGCGCCGGCACGGGCCTGTACATCGCGCGCATTGACGGAACAGAGCGACGTCTGCTGGTGCCCGGAGGGCATAGCCCTGATTGGAATCCCGACGGCACGGCGATCGCTTTCGGAATCGGGTTCAGCTATCAAATCTACCGGATCGACCTGGGGACTGACTCCGTCACAGCCCTCACGACCCAAGGATTCAATGTGGATGCGGCTTGGTCGCCAAGCGGAGAGAGCATCGCGTTCATCTCCGACGGCGTCGCAGGCGGTGGGCGGGGTGGGCTCTGGCTCATGCGGCCGGACGGCACTGCGTTCCGGCGTTTGCCGTTCGACAACGACGCGGCAGGGTCGTCCGGCGCTGGGGATGGGGATTGGGCGCCGACCGGCGACAGGCTCGCCATGGCTGGCACCTTCTTCACGAGCCCCACTCACTTCATCTATCGCCTTTTCGTGGGCGACACCATCGGTCTGGACAGCGCCTGGCTGACTCCCACGAGCGTTGAAGCCATACAGCCTGCGTGGAGCCCTACGGGCGGGTGGATTGCCTACGTCAATGCGCTTCCCGGCCAGGGAGGCGATATCTGGCTCATGCACCCGGATGGCGCGAACGACCATCTGCTTGCCCTTAACGGCTTCCACCCGACGTGGTCGCCCGACGGGCAACGCGTGGCTTTCAGCCGCCGGAGCGCGGAGGAAGTGGCGATCTGGGCCGTCGATACTTCCGGCGCAAATCTCAAGCAGTTGTCATGGCCACGCGGCACGCCAACCACTGGGACCGTCACCTTGCCTCTGTCAACAGGAGGTGTTCCATGAACCTCAGGCTCGCTGCATGCCTCATAGCGGCGCTCTTCGCCGGCGCGGCCCTCGCGACGGCGCAAGACCCTCGTTACGCGCCCGGCCGGGTCATCGTCCTCGCCGAGCCGAATTCAATCATTATGCCCCAAGGCCTCACGCGCGTGCCGACAGATCAGGCGCAGGTCAGAGTTGCACGCCTCCGCGAGATCCTCGTGCGCCGCGGCGTGTCCGCCATCCGACGCGCTGCGCCCCACTGGGACGACTTGCGGCGCACCGCCACTGAGGCTCGTGTGTATGCCCGGCGTAAGAACGAACTGATGCCTCCGGACGCGCTGGCGGACTTATCGTTGCTGTATGTTCTCGAGTCCCCCGACAGTGTGGATGTTCCATCACTTGCTGCAGAGCTGACAGCTGCGGAGGGCGTCGTCTATGCGGAGCCTGATTATCTCATACAATCGTTACAGCTCCGCGAGGCAGCCGCTGCCTCTGCCGACGCTGCGGCGACGCTCACCCCGAACGATCCGCTGTACGTTCAGGGGTTAAACTGGGGCTTCAACGGGACTTGGGGTGTAAATGCGCCGATCGCTTGGGGGATCCAAGCGGGCCGGTCGACAACAAAGATCGCGATCTTCGATACCGGCATTGAAACGACGCATCCCGATTTCGGGGGCGGGTCCAGGATTGCCGCTCAGTACGACTTCGTGAACGGGGACGCGAACGCTTACCCGGACCTCGACCAACGGTCTCCCTTCCATGGGCTGGCGGTCACGGGGGTGGCCGCGGCCCAGAGCAATGACGGGTTTGGATCGGCTGGGTTGTGCGGCGGCTTCGCCCCGGGTAACTCGGGGTGCTCGATTCTCGCAGGGAAGATTCTTGGTTCGCTTTCCATAGTCCAGTTGGCCACCGAGTGGCTGGGATTGACCAGCATCGTGGGGGACGCGACGAGTTGGGCGATCAGCAATGGCGCCAACGTCATCAACAACTC
This sequence comes from Gemmatimonadales bacterium, assembly GCA_050733375.1. Classification (GTDB taxonomy): domain Bacteria; phylum Gemmatimonadota; class Gemmatimonadetes; order Gemmatimonadales; family GWC2-71-9; genus DASTHG01. Next base: position 3,696 of record JBOHST010000405.1, on the reverse strand, counting down.
TTGGTGCAATTCAAGCGTCAATCGATCGGTGCACGATGCCTTCCGTAACGCCTATCTCTCGCGCGTGCTGGTGACCGCCGCAATGGGGAACACCGTAGGCGACTGCGGCCAGAGCCAGCCGACGACGCAGGTCGCCCCCGCTGCCTTTGCCGACATCCTAATGGCCGTGGGGGCGACGGATGAGGGCGGCAACCGAATCAGTAGGGCGCTGGGTTACAACTGGGAATCCGGTGTCGGCCCGCACATCGCCGTCGTGGCGCCCGGCGTCAACCACCACAGCGACTCCCTGGGCGGTCGGACGAGCTGGTTCGGCGGCACGTCGGAAGCAACGCCGTTCGTCTCGGGCCTGGGAGGCTTGCTCTACTCCGAGGCGGCGGCGAAGGGCTTCCAGTTCACGGCATGGGACGTCCGGCAACTGATCTTGAATACCGCTCGGCAAAAGTCTCCGATTCTTCCTGGCTGGAACGACCAGACCGGCTGGGGCATCATCGACGCAGGCAAGGCGCTCCAGGTCCTGCAGTCACCGAACCAACTTACGCTCGCCACTATTGAAGCTATTCCGGGCGCGACCTGTTATTCTCGTACGGGGCAGATGAACTGGACGTTTTGGGCGTCGTGGGTGGTCTATGTTGCCAACAGGTGCGAGGTCCGCAACGCGGTGACATTCGCGAAGCGGTATGCCACGCCGCCGATAGTTTGGGGCCGGCCGGTCAGCGGGGGCGGCGTCACTCCATCGAACCCGAACTCCGAGATCTTCTTCACCGGCGTCGTCCCAGGATCGATCACCGCGACAAGCGCGACCATCCGGACGTACGTGTACGAGCTGTGGGATCTCCAGGGCCACTACCTCGGCTGGTGGCCAGCGGCACCGAATCAGGTCGGCTTCGGCTACGCCGTGCTCGGGCAGGTGGCGCCGTTCGTGGTGACTGCGAGCGCGCCGGGGCTAGTCACGGTGAAGAGTACCTACTCGCTGACGGGATCCGCGAGCGATCCCGCGACCGGATGGTTGTGGCAGCAAAGCTATGACGGCGGCCCTTGGGGTTTCTGGTCTAGCAACCAGAATTCGGCCTTCGTGGCGTATGCGGGCACCTACACGCTCGACTGGAGGCTTTCCGCGAACCGTAACTTCGACTCAGCGAGGGACACCGGGTACGCTACGACGCGTGTGTGTATTCCCTACAGTCCCACCACCTGCTACGACGCTGCGCCTCCGATCATGACTGCAGCCAACTCCACTCCCGCATCCAACGGAGGTGCGTCGAGCCCCCTCACCCTCTCGTCCCAAAGCAGTCGCGGCCTGCACTTTGGCTCGGGCCTCTGGATCGGGCTGGATGGTCCCGGGGGCGGCACCGCCGTGCGGTTCTACTCCTTCTCCGGACGACACCCCACCTCCACACCTGCCGGAGAGTGGCCCAACCTGCTCGAAAAGGACTCCGTTTCCTGGACCGCGCCGCCGGCGACGGGCGGCCCCTTGCTGCGCGTAGCCAGTCGGCGCAGCAACGCCGGCGAGGGCGTGCAGATCCACCAGGTCACCGGTAATCTCGTGGGGTGGGGTCCGCGGCGCACCATTACGGTGGGACTCGCTGTCGACCCCGATCTCGGGGACCCGGCGGATGACGTCCTCGGGTTCGACACCGATCTCTCTCTCGCCTGGGTCAAGGGTGACGACTCGACGTACGTCGGCTACCTCGTCCTCGGTGATAGCGTTAGCGGGAACGTCCGGGCGCGGCAATTTGGTGGGGCGCTGGGCGACGAGCCTGAGCAGGGAGCCGAAGCCTACCGGCTCATGCTCGACTCGACGCAGGTGGATACGAGCGCAAGCCAGGACGTGCGTTTCCTCCTCACGTTGACTGGGGTGCCGGTTACGCCGCAAGGCCGCTTCGTCACGGCGTTCGCGGTGGTGCCCGCTCCATCCCTCGCCAAGCTTCGGGACCTGGCCGTCGCCACGCGGGTCCGCCAGGGCGAGTTGCTGGCCGGGCTGGCGGCCGACGACATCCCGTTGGGCGAGGCGCCCGGTTTCGGTCTCCGACAGAGCCTCACTCACTCGGTGAATGCTCGGCTCAGTGGCGAGGGGACGGGCTCGCCCGTGGATACGCGCACCGCGCTGCGGATGGATGGCATCACGGCCCTCGACTTCAGTGTGCCGTCGGGCCGAGACGCGGACGTGACCATTCGGATCTACAACAGTTCAGGCCAGCTCGTTCGCATCTTGTTCCACCAGCGTGTCTCGGGTGGTCAGTTCCACGTGGAGTGGGACCGGCAGAATGAGCGCGGCCAGCGAGTCTCGCCGGGAGTGTACGTCGCCGTGATGGAAGCTGGCAGCTTCCGCGCTAGGCGTAAGCTGGTCGTCACACGCTGACCGTGATGCGGTGGCTGGCTCCTGCGCTCGCGGCTGTGCCGCTGTCCCTGACAGCGACGGCGCAGGGGCCGGCCGCCGAGTTTCGGTTTCCTGGCTCCCCAATCGGTCCCCAGACGGTGGCGTTGGGCGGGGTCGCTGTGGCGCTTGCAGCGGACGCCGAGACCGCGCGCAATCCTGCTGGCCTGCTGGCGGCTCCGCATCTGAGCGTGCATCACTTCGAGGGATTCGCAGACTACAGCGGGTCAGTCGTGGCAGCCAGCCTTTCGCTTTTCAATCGTGCAGCAATCGGAGTGAGTGTCCGCCGTTTTGGGTGGGACCACGTGATTGAGGATGATCTCGGAAGCGGCACGGCTGGACTCGACGTTAGCGAGACGCGACTCAAGCTGACCGTTGCTGCTTTGCCTGCTCCAGCACTACGGGTGGGGGTAGCAATTTCACGGATGGTGGCGGACAATCTGGGCAGCCGTACCGTCGCCACGAGCCTCTCACTGGGCGCCATCGTCCGCTACGCTCGAGGCGGCACTATCGGTCTCGTCCTCCAGGACGCTGGCGCGCCAGCTGCGGCAACTGATGTCGGAGCGACATACCCCCTTCCCACACGGCTGCGTGCCGGTGTGGCTCAGCGTTTCGAGCTGCTGAACAGCGCGGTGGTCCTCGCTCTGGATCTTGAGCAATCGCCTCATGGGGGGTCGTTCACTGAACTTGCCGGAGGCACATCAGTCGAGTTGTCTCGGTTGCTGGTGCTGCGGGCTGGTTATTCGAACGCTGAGAACCTCGACGTTGGGAGCGGTCGAACCGGCCGCTGGAGCGCTGGCCTTGGGCTCGTGGTGGGAGATCTGGAGCTCGGGTTCGCGTTTCGCTTCGGCGCGCCGACGGGCGGCTACGAGACATTCGTTGGTCTCGACGCCTTCCGCCCTAGCAGACCCCAGATGTGATCGGTCGTGATCTGCGACCTCGGCATACGAAGTCTAGGTGTCCTCTGTCAAGTCTCGGGTATCAGGTCAGACTCCCCCACACCTGACACCCGGCACCCGACACCTGCTACACTCCTGCGAACCAGGGGTATCCCTGATCCTCCCAGTATCCTCCCGGCCGTTTGTCCATGAACGTCATCGACACCAGATACTTCGTCAGTTTGTAGCCGAGCTTCGTGGGTGAGTAGAGCCGCAGCGGGGCGCCGTGGGCCGGCGGCAACGGGTGGTCGTTCATCTCGTACGCGAGAATCGTCTGGGGATGCATGGCGCTCGCCAGATCCCAGCCGTTCGAGTAGTCGGCGTCGAAACTCCTGAACATGATGAATCGCGCGCCGGGCGTGGGGCGGCAGCGCTCCACGATCG
>JBOHST010000404.1:0-9564 GCA_050733375.1 Gemmatimonadales bacterium | reverse complement strand
GGGTGTACGAGCCGCTCCGGACCCACGGCGTGCAGCGGGAGGCGGTGCTCGTGGCGTGGGCGATCACGTTGGAGGGCAAGAAGATCCTGCTCTCGCTGGCGCTCGGGAATCGGGAGAGCCACGAGGCGTGGCGGGACTTCCTGCGGGACCTGGTGGCCCGCGGGCTGTCCGCGCCGCTGACGATCACGACCGATGGCGCGCCCGGCCTGCTCGGCGCGGTGGCGGTCTGGCCGCAGAGCCTGCGGCTGCGCTGCTGGGTGCACAAGCTGCGCAACGTCGGGGCGAAGATCCCGGCCGAGCGGTGGCTGGAGGTGAAGGGCGCGCTCGTGGCGCTGCGCGACGCGGGGACTCCGGCGGCCGGCGCGCAGGCGGCCCAGGCGTTTCTCGAGCGCTACGGGAAGGAGTTCCCCGCCGCCGCCAAGTGTCTGAGTGAGGATCTCGACGCGCTGCTCGCGCAGCTCCAGGTGCCGTGGCGGCTGCGGAAGTTTGTGCGGACGACCAACCTGGTGGAGCGGAGCTTCGTGGAGGAGCGCCGGCGCTCGAAGACGCTGCCCCGCTTCTTCACCGAGCAGAGCTGCGTGAAGCTCGTGTTCGCCACGTTGATCCGGGCGGCCGAGCGGTGGCAGCGGATCGCCATCACGCCGCTCGAGTACGCGCAGCTGCAGGTGTTGTATCAGGAGCGTGATCTGGTGCCGGCGCTGCCGCTGAGCCAGGTCGCCTGACCCGAAGATGGGTCACGTCGCGGAAACTTTTACAGAAGAATCAGGACTTGACCCAGACCGAGATACAAGAACCGATCTGAATATGCCCCCACTGCGTGTACCAGGTTCATCGCAAGCGGCTTTGCACGCAGGGTTGGCGGAAGTGGCATAAGCCCCAGAACAGTTGAATCTCCCTCGGGACCTAACAACGCAGCCTGGTAGGAAGGGTCCTGCGTGGGGCTCGTGGCTGCGCCGAGCAGCAGAAGTCCTCCGTTGTTCAGGACGATTGCCGAGTGTGTGATCAATGGAGCCGTGGCCCAACTGCGCGAACCCACGAAGCGCCCGGTCGCGATGTTGTACCGGTTTACAAGTCTATTGCCCATGTCGCTGACGCCAAGTTCGGCGCGACCTGGATCGATGGCTCGCTGGTAGGAGCGAGGTACTCTCCCGGACCCTGGCCAGCACCTCCGAATACGCCCAGCAGTTTGCCGCGACGGTCATACGCCCGAACCTCGCGCTGCATGAAATCGGCAAGGAAGACTTGTCCGCTCGGCCCCACAACTGCGCCCGTAACATTGCCGATGATGTGAGTGGGCGGTTCTTCGAGCTCACCTGTTCCGACTCGGCCAGACAGTTCGTCGATCGTCACGCGCTGGAAATCGATCGGGGAGTCGACCGCCGGTGACGGATTGGAGCAGGCAGGCGCAATCGCGAAACAGAAGCCCGATAAAACCGCGAGTCTACGCACTCTTTGCACTCCCTCGATTGGAACTTCAATTCCTTCGCAGCGGCGCTGCGGAGTCTCGGACACAGCTCGTCATCAAAGACGAGTGCGGAGAAGCGAAGTGCTTCTCCCCGGTCTGCGGAGAGTGTTCAACGCCACGCCTTCGACGAGTGGACTCACTCGATCTGCCTAACTCAGGTGTCGGTCAGCCCCGCGCCGCCGACACAATCCGTCAGCGCGGGGGTGCCAAAGTGGCCGGTTGCAAGAATTGGCAGCGCAATTTAAAAAACCCAACAACAATTCGGGCCGGTCGGCCCGCCCGGACAGTGGGTATTCCAGCAAATGAAACTTCCATCGGGCAAGAATTGGGGGACGCCCCTGAATGGTTCCTCCGCAGCGTGAGCTCCGCGCAGGACGCCGATGGAACTCATCAGCAAGACGAGCACCGCAACAGATACCTGCACACTAGCAATCAGAGTTACCGCCGAGTCAACCCATACACCCGAACGGAGTGCGCGCCCCCGTCGTCCGTCCAGCGACCTAGCACGTAGTCAGCACCGACTTCATAGAGATCGAACATAACTGGGACCGACACGTCTCCTAACATCCGTCCGTCGGCTCCGAACACGGTCCACGTCCGCCCGACCTGGGGAGGGTTGCCCGCCTCCACCCATAAATAGCCGAGTGCATCCACCAACAGTCGGGTGTAGGCGGGGAAGGAGTCCGCGAACTGCTCGGGCGCGGCACGTTCCCTTCCAGTAAGCCCCCCTCGGGCGCGCGGACGTTGCTGGGCAAGATAGCGTTGCCGGTCCATCTCGCGTACGCGCAGCCGCTCTGTCGAACGATCAATCGCGAGGCGGGGCTGACCGGCCTCGGAGTAACTCCAAATGGGATACGCGTCGCCTGTTCCGAGGTACACGACCCGGCCTCCAGCCACCACGACTGTCGCCGCGCCCAATGCAACCTCACCCCAGGAACGTCCTCCCTCGTAGGCGTATCTCTCGGGGCCCGGGAAAGTACCAATCGTGTCCATTCGCCCGGTCTGGAGGTCTAACAGGCCGTAGGTGAGCGAAGTGCGGAAGACTCCCTCGGCTGCCGAGGACGGGTAGTCGCAGCCCATTCGCATGACAATACGCCAGCTCGTCAGCGCGTCGAGGGCCCAAGGACAAAGGCCGTGCTGGCCGCCTGGTCGTTCCCAAACTCGGACGAACGACCCCGCCGGAATCACCACCGACAACCGCTGGGTCCCGTCGAACACCACCAGTGTATCCCCGCGAACGCGTCGCATCCACAAGATAGGCATTCTGAACTCACCGGGACCGGATCCTTCCCGTCCAATGACAAGACGCTCCTCTCCGTTAGGACCGAACAAGCGGAGTTGTGCTGGCCGTTCGGCTACCACCACTCGACCGTCCGAAAGACGCGCGCCGGAGATTACGGACCCAAGGATCGGCTGCGGCTCAGCTCCACTCCCAATGTCCAGCGTTGGAGACGCCGAGATCTCCCAATGGGGGGGCCCTTCCCAAGCGGCGTGCTCATTCCTCACAATCTGCACACCGCTCCCCGAAACCCTTTTGGGGTCCACATCCCTACCAGGGCAAGTTAAGAAGCAAGACAGGACGGACGCACTGAACATCCAGCGGGGTACTCGCCGCCCAAGAGCCTCTGCGCGCCACCGCACGTAGCTGCTCTGACACGTCAAACCACGACGTGAACGTCGGATGGAAACGTCGGTAACCATTCGTTACGACCCTGGCTACGGGGTCTTCTGCAGAGCTCTTCGGAGTCTGCGCTCCAGCTGCTCCAGAGTGGGCACGCCCTCGAACAATTCGCGTTCGATTATCTGCGTCGCTGTGCCTCGAATGTCAAGCTGGCGAGCGAGAGTTAGATTGCGCCTGATCGCGATGTCGTAACGTTCGTCCCCCAAACATGTCCGAAAGGCGGATAGGTCGGGCACTCCAGCGGGCGGTGGTCGTGACCTGGCCATTGCGGCTCACCGAACGTAGCTCCACGAGTCCCGGGGTCGGGGCGATGGCTGCTTCGATTGGCTCGGCCACGAAGCGCGAGACCTCCGGCGCCGCCGCGCCGGGGTAGTCGGTGCGGATCGTGAGGACGGGGAGGGTGACGTCAGGCAGCAACGAAACCGGGAGACGGCCCAGGCTCACCACGCCGAGCAGTACGAGGGCGAGGGTCGCGGCCACGGTGGGTGACCGGGCGGCGGAGAGCGGTAGCGGGGAGGGACATACCATTACGAGTCTAGTGGGTCCGTCCGGGAGCGCGCCACGGCCGCTTCTGCCCAGAGGGGTGAGCCTCCAGACGCGGACACGAACCGAACGCGGCTCCAGCCGTTCAGCACGGACCGCTGTACCGATATCGGTCTACTTGCGCCACGCCCAGGGAGTCCGTTGCCACGGCATAGATGCGCGACCCGTGGATAAGCTTGACATCGCCGCCCGCGGGCAAGAACAACGTGAAGGAGTAGGTACCGTCGGCGACGAAGACATCCCACTGCTGATCCTGACCTTCTCGATCCCTCGAGACCCGGACCCACAGGCGGCCCCGATCGTCAACCTGGAGCCCACGAACCGCGGCCTTCGTCGGTGGCACCCGTATCCGTTCAGCGAGCCGGCGGTCGTAGGATGCGACCCTGGCCTGCACGCTGTCTCTCTCTCGAGCGCTGACGGATATGCGCGTATGCAGTCTCTGGATTTCCCTCCTCACGGCACCGTCGGGGCCGTATTGCCGGATTGTGTAGTCCGTCCCCTTGGCGAAGAACACGCCGCCGTCGTGGTTTGGCGCCCAGACCGCGCGTGCCCCGAAGGGCACCTCCGCCACGAGGCTCACCCCCGGCGCCGCGAAGTGCGCGCTCGCGCCGGAGTCACTCCACACCACGAACGTGTCGAGCGCATTCGTCGTTCCAAGGCCTATGGACAGGAGGCGACCGATCCCGTACTCACCCGGCACCGGCGGTGACATCCAGTTCGGGCCCACCTGAACCAGCAGCCGATGAGACATGGGCCAAGCAAAACTCCCGGGGTACCGCACCCCTCGCAGCGTGGTGTCCCGCACGAGAACTCCATCCGCCGTGAAGAAGCTGACTCGGGAAACCACGTAGTCTAGGACGGCCAGGACGCCGTCGCGCCACTCGACGCCCGTCGGCGCCCGAAACTCGCCCGGCCCCTCGCCGCTCCGTCCAATGATGCGCCGAAACCGCCCAGTGGAATCGTACGCCAACACCTCGCGACGGCCGGGGTCGGCTACGTAGATACCGCCCCGTTCGTCGGCGGCGACGTCCCACACCTTCGCGAACTCATAGGACGCATCGCCGGAAGCTGTGCCGATGGTCAAGTCCCGTTCCACATGCCCGGGTGTCACACACCGAGGACGCGCAGGATTGCGGACCCTGATCACGCCGTTGACGGTGTCGATCGCTGCGGCCCAAGCGCCCTGGCCTTCGGACGCGCCGCCCACGCACGCCGCGAGACACGCGCATGCCAGCACCAGGCGAAGCGAGCGTCGCACGGGGGCGTGACTCAGGAAGGTGCGGGCTGCGGTCCCGAGCACGCGAACCGCAGCCGGCCGACAATCGTGGACAGCGTACAGGGCGTGGTGCGCGAGCCGGCCCGTCGCGGCTCAGCCGCGGGCGCTGCCAGTACAACCGTGCGGCCATGCGACTCGAGCTCGACCGCTGCAGCGCCAAACACCTGTACGACGACGGAGTCGCGCCGCCACGGTCCTCGCAGCTCGATCTGGAGCCGCCGCCGGCTCGCACATTGGATGCCGAGAGAATCGGCCGTGCTGGCCACCCGGACCCGTTGCACGGAACCGCCGGCACTGTCGGTCATCCAGGCGACGACCACCTTGACGGTGTCGCTGGGCGGCAGCGATCCAGCGAAGCGCACGGATGGAGTGCGAGCGCCGCCGGCGGCACTCGCTCGCGTGTCACACGTGAGGGTGGGGTGCGGTTCCTGCGCGATCACCGCCGCGCGGCGCGCCATCACGGCGCCTATCACGGAAGAGGCCACCACTGCCAGCCGCACCACGACCGAGCGCCTCATGCTCGGCCACGATGGCGCTCGGTGCACCGATCGGTTGGCCCCACGTGTCAGGCCTCCAGTGGCGTGTTGTCTGCTGATGCGACGCGAGCTACTGCGGTTCGCAGGTTGACGACCCACCTCCCGCACAGGATGCAATGCATGCGCCGCCGCCCGAACTGCACGAGCAGGCGCTATTGGCGGCTCCACAGCTACAGCCGCCGCTTGAGGCTCCGCAGCTGTCGCTGCCCGCGACAAGCTGCTTTGCGCCCGCGGCGGCCCACATCACGATCGCCGCAAGCGCCAGCATCATCCGAATCCACTTCATAGATACCTCCTTGTCGGTCTGCCTGCTACGTGGCTCACGGATCAGCGCACCGAGCGCCCATTTGATACCTCCGCCAGTGCTGACGAACTCCTTCTCCTGGCCCTGAGTTCCCACTCGACGGCGGCCTCCAACAAATCCCAGTTCGCACCCTCAAGCCGCTTGCCGTTGACGAAGAAGGTCGGCGTGGACCTGATGCCGAGCCGTCGCGCCAACTTTAGGTCGCCCTCGACGACGCTGCGAGTTGGACCCGACTCCAGGCACCGCAGAAATGCCGTGGTGTCGATGCCGAGCTCTCCGGCGGTCATCACCACGAATGCGCCTCCAAGGCGCGACAGCGACTCCTGGTCGTCGTACACCCGTTCGGCAAACTCCCAGAACCGGCCGAAGTGGTCTGCGCACACGCCGCCCAGCGCGGCGGCAAACGCTTCGGAGTGAATCTCGGTGAGGGGGAGGTGCTTGAACGTAAGGCGCACGAGTTGGGAGTCACGCTGCAGCACTGCCGTCAGCCGCGGCGCGATCACTGCACACGCCGGACATTCGAAATCCGCGAACTCGATGACGTGGACCGCCGGCCGCGTCGCGCCGACGGAGGGCCCCGTCGCGTCCTCAAGGCGGATCCACACGCCGTCGGTCGTGAACTTCAGGAAGGCGTCGGTTGCGCTGAGCTGCGTTCCGATGCTGACTCCAAAGTTTCGCATTCTCTCGTCCAGCGCCCCGACCCTCCGGTTGAGCGTGTAGGTCAACGCGGCTTGGCCGAGCACCAAGACGCTCAACAGCACGAATCCGGAGACGCCGACCCGATCTTCGGTACTCATTTTAGGGTAGCCTCCATAGACGAAGCACTTCAACGGCGGGGGTGCCCGCGTCGCGGAGGCTGATGCCTGCGAGGTATTGCCCGCGCGCGGCGAGGATCCTGGGCGCCAACACGAGCGTGACGCACGGCGTCGACGATCCAATCCGGTAGAGATCGTACTTCGTCCGGTGCGTGTATTGCGTGAGTACCGGCCGCCGAACGAGCAGCCAGTCTGTGGACAGCAGTAGCTCGACGATGGGGCTCTTCGAGCGCGGGAGGAGCCGGCGCACGTCGCGCTCGCTGATGCCCGTCGGCGCCAACGCCAGTGCGTTCTTGACGTCGCCGGAGAGTACCGGGACCTCGTCGCCCGCGTGAGCCGCCGTGAACAACGTATCCGTGCCGCGAACGACGGATACGTGGTGCCCCCGCGAGTCCGCCATGGCGACATCGCCGGTCGGGGCGAGCGCAAGCACGGTGCGCGTCGCCAAGTCAAACGGCAGCGTGACGGTGCTTCGGGTCGAGCGGCCGGTGACGGTCATGCTCGAGACGACCGGGAAAGGGCCGAGGTCCCTGCGCCGGCGACCGCGCTGATCGAAGAATATCGCGGTTTCTTGCACGGCCGCCGGGCCCGGTCGGAGCACGGAGACCATGACCTCAGCGGAATCGCTCACTTCGATCGGGACGGGCAACCCATACGAGCGACCGAGCACGGTGAACGAGAACGGTCGCCGGGGAGAAGGTGGAAAGACTAAGATGCCCTGGCGCTGAGGATCCCACACGTATACCGCGCCCGATCCGGCGACGGCCATGCCCCATGCGCCGCGTGACAGGGGATGGCCGATGGATGCCGGATCCAGCGTCGTCCATGTCGCACCACCATGCGAAAACACGCGCACCGCGGAGGCCTCTCGGTCGAGGACGTACACCCGTCCCCGCTCGTCCAGACCGACATCCACAGGGCTCGGCACGACCGACGATGAGAGACGCTCGCGCAGGTGAATCCCGTAGGTAGTGCCTTCGCACGAAAACGTCTGGGTGCTATCGGAGGCGACGAGGAGCGTTGGCGGATTTGGATCGACGGTGAGACGCGTGCTCGCGGAACGCTCGCGAGGTGGTTCGTCACGTTGGAGGCAACCCGGGGCCACGGTACACGCGACCGCAAGGCACATGAGAAGGCGGTTCTCACCGACGACGTGCCACACACTGCGAAGGTGACGCAACGAGCCAGCAGCACAAGAGTACAAAGGGACGTCTTGAAGTACGAACCGTCGTCACGACCGGCGCGGCGTTACCTCCGGACGCAGCAGCCTCACCGGCGCGTCGTGCGTCAGCGTGAGATGCCCTTCCACCAATATGGTGTCACCCGCCGCTACTGCCGGCCGTCCCGTGACCGAGTCGGACAGGATCTCGGTCTCCCGCCCATTCGACCGCCCCGGCATGACGTACACCCACTCCGCGCGGCCGCCCTGATACCTGAACACGAGCGGCCGTCCATCACGCTCGATCACCGCCGCCGCCGGCACGAGCACTCGGTCCGGCAGCCGGCTCGCCTCGAGCTCCACGTCCGCGTACATCCCCGGCCGTAGAACCCCATCCGTCGTTCGGACCCGTACTACTACTCGACCGGCGCGCGCTGTCGTGTCCACGAGCGGCAGCACTGCCACCGCCGTCCCGGGATACGACCGCCCACCCACGGCGGCGAGCGACACCACCGCCGTGGCTCCGCGACGAATCAGCGGCAGATCGTGCTCGAGCACCGCCGCGTCCACGACCAGCGACCCGAGATCCACAACCGTCGTGACCGGATCCCCCGGGCTCAACACCTGTCCCACTACGACGAGTATCTGGTCCACAGTCCCCCCAAACGGCGCCCGGATCGTCGCGCGGGCGCTGTCGAGCCGGGCGCGCTCGAGCCGAGCCTCGGCTCCCGCCACCCCCGCCCGCAACCGCGCGTTGCGCCGTCGCTCAACGGCGACCGGGCTCGTATCCGCCAAATCATCGCCGATCAGAACGTCCATCAGGCGCACTTGCGCGTCGTCGTAGGCTCCCTGCGCCTCCCGCACGGCAAGGTCGAAGGGACGCGGGTCAAACTGCGCAAGCACCTGCCCGCGCCGCACCCGATCCCCCGGCCGCACCAGGACCGCCGCCACCGTCCCCCCGGCTTCGGCCTCGAGATGCACCAGCCGCTCGGCGCGCACCTGGCCGGTGGTCCGCAGCGTCAGCACCAAATCGCCGCGGCGCACGACGTCGCCGACGACCGGCAGAGCGATTGACGTGTCTCCGGCGCCCGCTACCTGCGACTGTGTTGAATCGCCGTGAGCCGCGGCGGCGGGCGCCTTCTTGGTGCACGCAGAGGACCAGGCCAGCAAAACTCCAAGGAGCAGCGCCGTTGCGAATGAGGCCAGGCGACGCATCGCCTTGGACGAATGATCCATGGCTCGGGCCAGCTCTTTCCGGTGGTTGGACGGATCACCGATGCCTGCAAGCCGCCGCGCAACCTGAATCGGGACCCGGCGCGAGTGCACGAGCTGCTCGAAGGCGATCGTCCGCACGGCAACGAGGAAGTGCTCAGTGCGAGTGAAGTCCAGTCCCGCCAGCCGCTGCTTTACAGCCGTCAGCCGCAGATCAGTGGCATCTGCCAGGCCACTCGGCCGCCTGATTTCCCACGGATGCGCACAGACCACCCCGACAAGGTCCGCAAGCGGGCCGAGCAGCGGCTCCTTTGAGAGCACAAGCTTCGCAAGGTCGTCGGACGGCGGGCCCTGAAGCCACCCCGCGAGCGCCCCGACGAGCCCCACGAACCCCTCGCTGCGTTCCGCAGGCGTGCACGCCACCACCCGCGCGTCTGCGCCCGCCAGGACATGGACGAACTGGGCGTACGGGGCGTCCTTCTCAACCAGCAACCACAGGTCGGCACGGCTCAACAGCCCCCGCAACCGATCAGGGTCGGTCGAGCCAGGAAAGTCACACAGGTCGGCAACGAC
>JBOHST010000403.1:0-4269 GCA_050733375.1 Gemmatimonadales bacterium | reverse complement strand
TGGGGATCCACGATCGCCTCGGCTCGATCGAGGTCGGCAAGGTTGCCGACCTCGTGGTGTTGAGCGGCGATCTCGCTGCCGATCGCTCGGTCATCCGTAATGTGACGATCGTCTTCAAGGGCGGGATTGGCTACGACTCAGTCAAGCTGATCGAGTCGGTCAAGGGACGGGTCGGGATCAGCTAGGAGGCGCATTCTCAGCTCCCCTTGTCGATGCGCCGAGCCTCCTCGGTGCGTGCGAGCAGGCGTTCCGTGAAATCGAGGCGCTCGTTCGCCTCGCTCAACTCGCGGCGCAGCGTGCCAAGCTCCTCCTCCAGCGCCCGGACGCGGGCTTCCAGCTCAGGCGTGGCGCTCCGTATAAATGCGAGAAAGCCTCTATCCATGGCCAGGCGCTCCGACGCCGAGAAGTTGCGAGGCTAGACTTCAGGAGGCGCAGGACCGAAGGCTACTCTTGTCCGCCGGTGTCCACAACCGCTGGCAGCCGTTCCACACTAAGCGTCATTTGGTAGGGTGAGTGCCCACCAGGGAGCGAGACCATGACTCGGTTCATTCTGTTGCTCGCCGCGCTGATCGCCTCGGTCACTGCGTGCGCCAAGGCAGATGGGGGTGAAGTCCAGCACCCCATCGTGGTCAACGGTCAGGCACTGTTCGCGGAAACGGTGCGACAGCTGCAACAGATCTATCCAGTGGCGATCGCGCCGGGACGGTATTGGTACGACCCGGTCTCCGGTGCGTGGGGGCGGGAAGGGGAGCCGATCGCCGGACAGATGATGGCCGGGTTGAGGCTCGGCGGCCCGCTGATGGCCAACGCGTCCCGTGGGACCTCGGGGGTGTTCATCAATGGGCGGCAGATTACGGCGGGCGAGAAGGCCTATATCGAACGCCTGTGCCAGACGCCGGTGGCGTCGGCCCGCTATTGGATCATGTCGAGCGGTATCGGTGGATTCGAAGGGGGTCCCGCCTTCTTCAACCTGGCGCAGTGTCCGGGGGCGCAGCAGAACAGCGGGCCGCGTTCCATGTCGCGGACCTATTGTGACCCCAACGGTGCCTGCACCTCGACGGGGATCCTCGGCTACATCACCACGAGCCCTTGAGCAGGTCATGCTGAGCCGACTCTGCGCCTAGGTCGGCGGGATCGGTCGCGCCGCCCGGCGCGGCCACCATCGTCCCACGCGTCGGCAGTAGTCGTCGTACTCGCGCCCAAACGTCTTCCGAAGGATGGGCTCTTCATAGAGGCGGACGAACAACTCCATCACGAGCAGGAACCCCGCGGCATAGAGTGCGAGCTGCCATGACTCGTAGTACAGCGCGGCTCCCAGCAAGGCCGCGCCGGCGCCAACATACATCGGATTGCGCAGCAGCCGGTAGGGTCCGCGCACCACCAGCCGACGTGGCGGATCGAAGGGCGCCGGAGTGCCCCGGCCGATGACGGCGAAGGTCACGATGCAGCTCACGGCGAGCATCGCCCCCGCCGCGGCCAGCAGTCCGCCGAGGACCTGCGCGATACCGAGTCGTTCCGGCGCCGTGATCCCAGACCAGGCGAGGACCCGGACGGGGAGAAACACTAGCAGAAAGCCGATGAATAGGGCGGCGTAGACGCCCGCGCGGATCAGTATGACCACCGGCCGTGCTCTTCACAGCCTCCGCATACTCCGCAAAACCAGGAGGAGCAGCGCGGCGCCGACGAAGGCCTTGAAGATTTCCGGAATCAACCCGGCGCCGACGCGCACCCCGAGCTGCGTGAACAGCCAGCCACCGATGAATGCGCCCAGGATCCCGACGAGGATCGCTCCGACGAGGCCAACTTTGATGCCTTTGATCAGGGCATCTGCCAGCAGTCCGGCAACCCCGCCAACCACAATCCAGATCACCAGCATGTCCAGTGTCATCGTGGTCTCCTGGAGAATGGTACCACCTTGGCTTCCGCCGGCCAGTCACCGCGCAGGAACGTGGCGATCGCCGCAAGCGTCGCCGCGCGTTGCTCATATTGCGGCCAGTGGCCGGCGCCGTCGATCACGAGGAGACGAGCGTTCGGTTGGCCGGCGACCCACTCTTCGTTCCCGATGAGCGGCGTGTTGTCGCGCGCGCCGTGAATGACCAGCCGCGGGATCGTGACCGCTGGGAGTGAATCACGCCAGTCGAAGGCGTCGATCGAACGAAACAGGGCGTCGAAGTAGACGCTCAGCCGGCTGCGGTACTCGTTCGGAAACCGGCACACGTCCGGTTTGGCCGGCGGCCGCGCCGGGTCAGCGAACAGCGCCGGTGCGGAGACCGCGGCCGCCGCCCGGCAGTGCGCAGCGGGATCAGTGCGAAACTCGCCGGCCTCGATGCGCCGTTGGAGGGTGGCCAGCGCCGCGCTGTCGGTGCGCTTGGCTCGGTCCTCCATCATCAGCGCCCCGTAGGGGACGAACCGCGGCGCCACGGGAGCGAGCTGGACCAGGCGAGCGACCCGGTCCGGATTCCGCAGCGCGTAGACAAACATCTCCATGCCGCCGCCGGACCAGCCGATCAACGCGACGCGCTCCGCCCCGACGGCCAGGCGCACCGCCTCGAGGTCGAGCAGCAGGTGGCCGAGCGACACCTTCTCGGCCGGAACGGAGTCGGATCGGCCGCGGCCGCGTGGATCATAGGTCACGATCCGGCGCCCGACGGCCAGGCTGTCCAGTGCCGACTCGTGAAACAGGGCGAACGGGGCGATCACTGTCTCGGGTCCGTCGCCCGCGACGCGGTAGTAGAGCCGCACACTGTCCGGGGTCACCGCACTGCCCTCGGCGATCGGGATCGAGGCGGGCTTCCGGCTTGCCTGACAGCCCAGAGCGAGGCCGAGGATGATACGAACCGCTCCACGAGCGTATGCGCCCAATGGATACCCTCCGGGTCCAGGTCATGGTCGACGTTCGCTACTACTCGGTGAGTTGCCCCGCGGTTCCAGCCCCGTCGCAGCGCTATGCAACGCTACGGATCTTTCGTGCGATCCCCAGGCGTCGGCCGAATTCGTAATACACGAAATGCGTGACGCTGCCGCGGCGATTGCGGCGGAACCGGGCTTCCCCGTCGTAGTGGCTGGTGTGCAGCGAGTCCTCGGCAACGGACAGCAGGACGTGGCGCTGCCCACCGGCTTCGCTGATGAGCGAGTCTCCTTCCCTGATGATCGAGACGATGTGATCGCGCCGCTGCTCGAATCGATACGCGCCGACGTACTCATCGAGCAGGCCGCGACGTACCTGCTCGACGAACGAGCGGGATGGCGTCAGGCGGACGAAGTCCCGTCTCACCGACGCCGGCAGCCAGCGCCGAATGCGTAGCCGGGCGGAGTGCAAGCGTTTGCCGACCGTTCCCGGCTTCAGCTGGAGCAACCGGGCGATGTCCCGCTGCCTGTACCCCAGGAAGTAGCACAGCACCACGACGTGCCGTTCGCCCGCTGGAAGGGTGGCGAGCGCAGACGCGACCAGGGACTGGTAGTCGACTCGGCGACTGTCGGTCTCAACCGACTCGGGCAGCTCCAAGGCTTCAGGTCTGCGCTTCCGGCGCCGCCACCGCCGAGCGCACTGAGTGGCGACGATCGTCTTCAGCCACGAGGTAAAGGCGGATGCATCGCGCAGCTGGCGCAGCCGCAGCCAGGCCGTCGTGAACGCCTCCTGAACGGCATCCTTCGCGTCGTCCGCGTCGCGCAGCAGCGCCAGGGCGAGGCCGAACGCGAGGTGTTGTGTTTGCTCGATGAGCCGCGTGAACGCCACGTGTCGCTGGTCCAGCGGCAGCGCCGGATCCCGCGCCCGCTCGACCAGCCGCCCGGTGTTCGCCACGGCACTCACGCTGTGGGGTCTGCCGGGCGACGCAGGAGGAAGGATTTCCGGCGCCCAAGCGCGACACAGGTCGCCAGAATGAGCGGCAGGATCTCGCTCGTGACCTGTCCCGGATGACCCCAATAGACGTGTGTGCCCATGGCTCCAATCATGACCGCGATGATGATCATCGCGCCAGCGGTGGCCGTGCGCCGCGACAACAGTAACAATGCCGCCGCGGTCTCGGCGACGCCGACGCAGAGCCGGAACCACACCGGGAAATGCCAGAATCGAAAGGCCCGTGCCCACCCGCTCTCGTCCGAGAACTTGGCAATCCCCTGTCTGGCGAACACCCAGGCGAGGAACAACGCGAACACCCACAACCCCACGTCCATCACGACTTGGCGCCGGTTTCCCACAAGCCCCCCTCAGGGTAGGTCTGAGTAAGAGCCACAGGCGACGCAAACCATTACCGGCCGGACTGGTGG
>JBOHST010000402.1:0-3755 GCA_050733375.1 Gemmatimonadales bacterium | reverse complement strand
CGGGCGAGCGGCGGGCCGTGCGACCAGTCCACCGGCAGCGGCACGATCCTGGGCGTCACGTTCAACGATCCACGCTCGCTCTTCAACGGCGCGACCCGGATCATGGACGTCAACTCGATCCGGATCCGCAATGCCGAGGGACCGCGCGTGTGGTTCACGGATCCGTTCGGCCGCCACGGCCGCCCCGAGGCATTCCCGGGCTCGATCCGTCAGGTGATCGCGCGGATCAACAACGATTTGGGCGAGCTGAACCCGTCGGGCCCCGGAATCGGGCGGAGTCGGCCCTACGGTTCATCGGGAGTTCACGCGCCGAACTAACCCCCTTCTGCCCAACCACACCTGGTGCGTGGTGCGTGGTATTTGACGGTGAGTTTGCGCGCCCGGTCCACACGGCGCAAGCGCGCCTTGACCCCCGTGGAGGCGGTTTCTAGCTTATCGAGCCCGCCCTGGTGGTGAAACTGGTAGACACGCTGTCTTGAGGGGGCAGTGCCGCAAGGCGTCCCGGTTCGAATCCGGGCCAGGGCATCAGATCGACATCCCGAGCTCGCGCAGGCGGCCTTCGAGGTAGCGGCGCTCGGGATCCAACCTGCTCAAATCCAGCGCTATCCGATACGCGGCCGTGGCCTCCACCTGTTTGCCCAACCGGCGGCACAGATCGGCCCGCGCCGGGTGTGCGAGGTGGTAGTCCGCCAGCTCGCCGCGCGCGAGGATGGCATCGATCAACGCCAAGCCTGCCGCCGGCCCATCCCGCATGGCCACCGCTACCGCGCGGTTCAGCTCGACCACCGGTGACGGGTCCGCGCGGAACAGCACGTCGTATAACCCGACGATCTGGGCCCAGTCCGTCGCGGCGGCGACTGGCGCCTCGGCGTGCACGGCCGCGATCGCGGCCTGGAGCGCGTACGGGCCGAACCGCCGCGATCCCAGCGCTTGTTCCACCATCGCCGTCCCCTCCGCGATCTGATTTCGGCTCCAGAGCGAGCGATCCTGCTCTTCAAGGAGGACCAGCTCGCCCGCGGGCGTGGTGCGGGCGGCCCGCCGTGATTCGTGCAACAACATGAGCGCGAGCAGGCCAACGGCCTCAGGCTCGGGCAGCAGCTCGACGAGCAACCGGCCGAGTCGGATGGCTTCCGTCGAAAGATCGTGACGGGTCAGGGACGTGCCGGAGGACGCGGCATAGCCCTCGTTGAAGACCAGGTACACGACATGGAGGACCGAGTCCAGGCGAGCCGGCAGGTCCTCCCGGGTGGGCACCTCGTACGGAATGCGCGCGTCCCGGATCTTGGCCTTCGCACGCACGATGCGCTGGGCCAGGGTGGGCGGCCGCGTGAGGAACGCGCGCGCGATCTCCTCGGTCGTCAGCCCGCAGACCTCGCGCAACGTCAACGCCACTTGAGCGTCGGGCGGCAGGGCCGGATGGCAGCAGGTGAAGATCAGGCGCAGCCGATCGTCTTCGACGGCTGCGCCCTCCGGTTCGACGACATCGGTCGTGGCGCCCTCGAGGTGTGCCGCTCGGGCCCGCGACGACGCATCGAACCGAGCGCGCCGCCGAATCCCATCGATGGCCTTGAAGCGGCCGGCCGACACGAGCCAGGCGCGGGGATTAGCGGGCACGCCGTCCACCGGCCAGCGCTCCAGCGCCGCAGTGAACGCATCGTGCAGCGCCTCCTCGGCCAGGTCGAAATCGCCGAGCAAGCGGATCAGGGTGGCGAGGACACGGCGCGACTCCGCACGGTAGACGGCGTCCACCATCTCCCGTATCCGATCGGCCGCCTCCTCGCTCACCCGGGGGTCCTCGGCTATGGTTGGTCGAACTCCATGATGGGCCGCACCTCGACGCTGCCCGTGCGTGCCGACGGGATCCGCGACGCTACCTGGATCGCATCGTTCAGATCTCGGGCGTTGATGAGGTAGAACCCGCCCAACTGCTCCTTCGTCTCCGCGAAGGGCCCGTCGGTGGTGGACATTTTGCCGCTCCGAACCCGCACCGTCGTCGCGCTCTGGACCGGTTGGAGGGCCTCCCCGCCGAGGTGGTGGCCGCTCTTCTTGATCCCCTCAGAGAAGGTGAAATACTCGCCCATGAACGCATCCGACTCACTCTTGGGCATGGCGGCCAACTTCTTCTCCTCGTCATAGATCAGGCACAGATACCGCATGGCTCCCTCCGAGTCGTAGTGAGGACGTCGTGAACGCCAGATAGTCGATTGGGGGAGGCGGAATTCGACATGGGGCAACCGTCGCCTACGGGCGCGCGGGCTCGATCTCCACCTGGATGCCGCGCCACTTTCCCTGGCGGAACCGTATGACGCTCAAGGCACAGCGGGTGATGTGGCCCAACAGGATCGCCGTCCAGATGTCCATGGGACGCAGGCCGCTCGTCGCCTGGAACAGCGTGCACAGACCGAGGGGCACGACGATCTGGGATACGATGGAGATGTAGAGCGGTGAGCGGGTGTCGCCCGTGCCCTGGAGGCCTCCCGTGTACGTGAGCGCGACCGTGACGAACAGCCCCGATACACTGAGGAAGCCGAGCAGCTGGGTCCCGAGACCGACGACGACCGGGTCGGTCATGCCGAACAGCCCGAGCAAGTGGCCGGGAATCGTGATGAACAGCACCCCGATCGCCGCCGCGAGGCCGAGCCCGAGCCCTGCGGCGACGTGCACGCCGTGCACCGAGCGGTCGGGGCGGCGCGCCCCCAGGTTCTGACCGGCGACGGTGGCGGCCGCGCTCATCAGTCCTACCGAGGTCCACGTAATGAACGAGAACAACTCCGTGTAGCCGACCGCGTAGGCCGCCTGGGCCTCGGCACTCTGCGGGAGCGAGCCGATGAAGCGGAGTAGCAGCACCCCCGCGACGTTCATCGCGATCCCCTGGACACCGGTGGGGAGGCCGAAGCGAAACAGTTCGCGAATGACCCGCCAATCGGGCCGCCAATCCATGCCGCGGTGCCAGGTCACCGGGAGTCGCCCTGAAAACAACAGGTACACGGCGAGTCCGCTCGCCGCGAGGCCCGCCACCGTGCTGCCGACCGCGGCGCCGGCGGTTCCCAATCGGGGCAGGGGCCCCGCGCCGGTAATGAACGCCACGTTGCACACGATGTTCATGACCGTGAGGAGTACGCCCAGGCGCAACGGCGTGCGGGCGTCACCCGCCGCTCGGAGCGCCCCGCTCACCATGAAGAAGAGCAGCATCCCTAAACTGCCGACGAACATGATGCGAAGAAACGGCAGCGCCTCGGTGCGAACGGCCGGTGCGGCGTGCACCACTTCGAGCAGTGACGGCGCCAGGATCCAGCCCAGCGGGGCCAGCAGCAATCCCCACAGCGCCACCGCGGCGAGGAACGCCTGGTACACCGTGCGATTGACCTTCTCGGGGTCGTTGGCGCCCGCGAAGCGGGCCACGAGGACACCCATGCCGCTGAAGACCGACATGACGAACACGATCACGACGATGAAGATCTGGATCGCGACACCGATCGCCGCGTTGCCGGCGTAGCCCACGAAATGTCCCACCAGCGCGTGATCCACCACGCCCTGAAGCCCACCGATGAGATTCTGCACCACCGTAGGCCAGGCGAGCATCCAGACAGCGCGAGGCAGCGGCCCTTCGACGATGGAGCGATTGAGAGGTTTGCCCTGGGGCACCGGCGTGGTCATGGCTGGTTGGCGGCTCGCGCCTTGCGGCTGCGATCCTGCAGGCGGGCATCTCCCAACCGCTCCGCCATGGCGGCGAAGGCGGTGGTGGGGCCGCGCCA
>JBOHST010000401.1:0-3833 GCA_050733375.1 Gemmatimonadales bacterium | reverse complement strand
CGAGATGCGCTTGGGAATCGGCCACCCGGCGAGCCACAACCCGAGATCGATCAACGGCAATCCGAGGTCGAGCATCGCCCCGCCGCCCGCCTCGGCGCGCCGCAGCCGCCAGCCGAGCTGCTGGCGCCCGGCCGTCGGCTGAAAGGTGAACCACCCACCGCGGACCATGTCGATCGTTCCCAACTCGCCACCCGCCAGGAACCCTCGCACCGCCTGCACGTCGGTCCGAAAGCGGTGGTTCATCGCCACCATCACCCGTTTGCCATAACGCTCGGCTGCCTGGAGCACGCGTTCCGCGCCTCCATAGCTCAAGGACAGGGGCCGCTCGCACAGCACGTGCACGCCGGCCGAGAGCGCGGCCGCGACGTGGATTTCGTGGAGGTGGTTCGGCGTGCAAATGACGACGGCATCGGGACGGGCGTACTTCAACACTTCCTCGATGTCGTCATAGGCTTCCCGCACTTCGAACCGCGCCCCCAGGGCCTGCGCCTTGGAGAGGTCGTTGTCGCACAGGGCGGCGATTTCGACACCGGCGATCTTCCGCAGCACCGGCAGGTGAGCCACCTGCGCGATGCTCCCCGCACCGATGACCGCCACGCGCACGGGGTCGTTCATTTGCCGCCCCGCACGCCCGGGAACCGGAACATGAACCCGACGCGTGCCGAGGCGGTCGAAAACTCGCTGAGGAGCGTCCCGCGGAGCTCTCCGGTGAATCGCCAAGCCGGGGTCAGCGCGACCGCGACGCCGATGGTTCCATTGAGCGCCGGGGCCACGCCATCCAGGGCGTCTTCGACGAAGGTGCCGTTGATCGCCTGGCCGCTCCCGTTCCGAAGGTGCACGCCCACCCCCAGGCCGAACGCCGTCGTGACCGGCCGTCCTTCGTTGAGCACGTACTGCAGATCGAGATCCGCGGTGAGGTCGGCGAGGCGAATGCGCCCCACGTCGATGGTCGCGTTCGTGTCTGGGTCGTTCACCAGCGCCAGCAGCTGGCGGTTGAACCGCGCCAGCGCGCGCTGGTCGAAATCGGAACGCGAGAACGATAGCCCGAGGAGGACGCGCACATGCGGCGCCAGATAGCCGGCGTCGAGTCGCACTCCCCCTACGAGCGCCCCGCGCAGGTCGCGCGCCGCGAGCGATCCCACGTCCACCTGCAGGCCCGACAACCGCAGGTTGTCGTAGGTGAACTGGGACAAGACGCCCTGGGCGGACAGGCCGGGACCGGCGGCCCGCGGCCCGAGAATCCCTGCCACCGCAGCCACTACCGCCAGCGTCCTAGTACAGGCGCGCAACCGTGGTCCCCGGGAAATAAGTGGTGAGGATGTCCCCGTATCGCTGTCCGGCCCGGGCACGGCCGATGGCGCCCCACTGGCAGAACCCCACGCCGTGCCCCGCGCCCGATCCCTCGACCGCCAGGCGGCTCACCTGTCCGCCGTCCCGCGTGACGAACACGCGAAACGCGGTACTCCGAAGCAGCCGGTCAGCCGTGGGGCGCAGCACCGTACGGACATCGGGACCGGAGACCCGCACATCCCCGTGCGCGAATACGATGCGCAGCTCCCCAGCCCGTCCGGACTCCGTCGTGCGCGTCACGGCGACGTCGGTGATGCGCTGCAGGCCGTCGCCGCTCACGTTCATCACCGTCGTCAGCGTCCGCGTCAATATAGTGCGGAGCGTTGACCCGTCCCACTCCTCACGCCAGCGGAAACTCGGCGATCGCTCGCAATAGTATTGTCCCCCCCGGGTCGCGTCGGAGACGGACTTCAGGTATGGCTGGCGCTGCGCCGATCGGAACACCTCTTCGACCGGGGCGGTGCGACCGCCGCAGCTGGAGTGGTAATACGCTTCAATCAGTCGGCCGTGGTAGCGCAGCACCTGCCCCGCGGTGGCGCGCACCGCCTCCCAGACTTGTGGCGTTTCGCCGTCCACCCCTAGGTACACCTGATCGCGCGTGTCGGCGGTCGCATCGAACCCGTCGGCCTCCCAACGGCCCCGGTTGCGCAGCGCGAAGGTGCGCGCCACCACGGCTTGCGCGAGCAGCGCCTGGCGCTCCTCTGGCCGGCGAGGCCCCAGCTCCTGGCCCAGCACTCCCGCGAGGTAGCTCTCGAGCGGCACCCGGTTGATCAGCGTGACGCCGCTGCGGGCGCGAACCAGGTTGACCCGTCCGCGGAAGCGGCGCCCGTTCGCCATCGCGAACCGCCCTTCGGTCACGTTGACCGCGGAGATGCCCCCGTGCCGCTCGGTGCGCGAGCCGTCGGGGCGCACCAGCACAAGTCCACCGCCCGAATCCGCTACGACCGTCCAGACGGTTCCCGCCCGGATCGCCCCCACCGCCGCGCCGTTGCCGTCGTCGGTGATGAACAGCTCCCCGTCCCCCCCCAACCGCACGCTGCCGGTCCCGACGGCTAGCCCGACGCGCAACTCCGGCTCAGGCCCCAAAACCTCCGGCTGCGGCCTGGGGCACGCGGCGAGCAGCCCGGCCACGGCGGGCGCGGCCCAGCAAAAAGGCGTCCCGCGCCGCGCGCGGGACGCCTGTCCCCGAGTCGGCCCGGCCGACGCGACCCTCACGCGAGCGCCACCGCCCGGAAGTCGTAGTCCTCACTCTCGGTCAGCCGGGCGCGCACAAAACTCCCCACCTCGGCCCACCCGCCGCTCCAGAGGTATGTGACGCCATCCACGTCGTCGGCCTGCCAGGGCACCCGTCCCACGTGCGTCGCGCCCCCGTCCAGCGGATCGGCCACCCGGTCCACCAGCACCGGAACCTCGCGCCCCACGAACCGCGCCAGTCGCTCGGCCGAGATAGCGCGCTGCACCTCGAGCAGCTCCTCGAGCCGGTCGCGCTTCACCGCGTCCGGGACGTCGTCGGGATATTGCATCGCGCGCGTTCCCTCCTGCGGCGAGTACGCGAAGGCCCCGAGCCGGTCGAACTGCGCTTCCTCGAGGAAGGCGAGGAGTTCCCGGAAGGCCTCGTCGGTTTCCCCGGGGAACCCGACGAGACAGGTAGTCCGGATCGCGAGGTCGGGGATGGCGCCGCGGAGCCAGGCCAGCTTCTGCCGGAGGCTCCCCTGCCGCTCAGGGCGGCGCATCCGCTCGAGCATGCGATCATTGGCGTGCTGGATCGGCATGTCGATGTAGGGCACGATGCGCGGCTCGCGGGCGATCAGCGATACCAACTGTTCGCTGATCCCGGCGGAATAGACGTACAGCAGCCGGAACCACGGGACCGCCGTCTCCGCGAGCAGCGCCTCGAGCAGCTCGGGGAGCTTCGGCCCGGCCCGGCCGAGGTCCCGGCCGTAGTGCCCGAGGTCCTGGGCGACGAGATTGATCTCTTGCGCGCCCTGCGCCTCGAGCGCCTGTGCCTCGCGCACGAGCCGCTCCAGCGGCTCCGAGCGGTGCGTGCCACGCATCAGCGGTATGGCGCAGAACGCACAGGTGTGGTCGCAGCCTTCTGAGATCTTGAGATAGCGAACGTGCGCCTGCTCGCCCAGGAACTGACGCACCCCGGGATGTGCGGCGGTGGGGTCGTCGATCAGCCCCCGGCTCGCGAGCTCCGGCACGAGGTGGTGCAGATCGGAAAACCCGAGGAACAGATCGACCTCGGGCATTTCCTGCTGCAGCTCCGATTTGTAGCGTTGGACCAGGCAGCCGACCGCCACGACCGCCTTGACGTCGCCCGTCTCCTTCAGCTTCGCTGCCTGGAGGATCGCGTTGATGGATTCCTGTTTGGCGGCGTCGATGAACCCACAGGTGTTGACGAGCACGACGTCGGCACGCGGCAGGTCGGGCGTGACGGTCGCGCCGTGGCCCACGAGCTCTCCGACCAGACGCTCGGAGTC
>JBOHST010000400.1:0-6767 GCA_050733375.1 Gemmatimonadales bacterium | reverse complement strand
GCGTGGCGCTGTACTGCGCCACCTGCCTGGTGTCATCGACCTGCAGCGTGAGGATCGTTCCGGTGGACAGCGTGCCCGTCACGGCGATGGTGGTGGTCGCCGCCGTGACCGGCCCACCCCACAGGGTTAGGCCGGCAGCCGGAGTTACCGACCCCGGCGCCGTTGGCGCTGACAGCACGATCATCGCGGCCCCGTCCAGGCCGCTGTTAGGCGTCGTGAGACTGACCTTGAGCGTGCCGGCGGTAGGGCCGGTGCCGTCGCCCCCGCACGCGATCAGCAGCGCGACGGCGGCAGCGGCGACGGTACGGCGCAGCGCGGTCATGGCCGGTCTCCTTTCCCGGTCATGATGACCGGTGGGGCCGGTGTCGCGCCCGTGGCTTGCACCCACGCGAGGAAGTCACCGACGTCGAAGCTGTTGTTCTGGTTGCCGAGCAGATCGAGGTACTTCAGATCGTCGACGGAGAGTGCGCCGAAGCCGGTGAGCAGCCGGGTCACGACGGCCGCGGTCGCCAGCATGGGCGCCGTGATCGTGAGGCCAAAC
Source organism: Gemmatimonadales bacterium (assembly GCA_050733375.1). GTDB lineage: Bacteria > Gemmatimonadota > Gemmatimonadetes > Gemmatimonadales > GWC2-71-9 > DASTHG01. Next base: position 6,226 of record JBOHST010000400.1, on the reverse strand, counting down.
TGTTGTTGGAGCTGCTGGGCCCCGGAGGTCACGCTCACCGTGAACGTGGAGCTGCCGGTCTGCGCCGGTATCCCGGTGATGCGCCCATTCGCGGCCAGGGTCAAGCCTGACGGAAGCGCGCCGCTCACGACCTGCCAGGTGTACGTGCCCGTCCCCCCCGTGGACCGGAGCGTATCGGCGTAGGGCTTCCCCATGAGCCCGCCGGGTCGCGGGTCACCCGACGCGATGATCAGCTGCGGGTCGAACCGGGCGACCAGATTGAAGGGGCGACCCATCGGGAGGGTGAGGACGGGATTGCTGGCCGTCGTGTCGCCGGTCCAGCCCCCGAATACGAACGGCGGCGTCGGCGTGGCGGTGAGCGTGACGGGAGTGCCCTGCGGCACGAACGTGCCGCTCGAGTCGGCGGCCGGGCTGTAGCTCACACTGCCGTTGGCATTGACGGTCACGTTCAGGAGGTGCGCCTGCGCGAGGGTCGCCGTGTAGCTGGCGCCCGCGACGCTTCCCGTCACCTGATGGGAGATCGCGCCGCCGTCGGACCACGATTGGAACGTGAACCGCGTCCGCCCACTTCCCGACAGCTGACTGTCGGTCACGGCTATGGTGTGGCTCGACCCGTCGTCGAACAGATCGCGGAAGACGTTGTACGGCGCGCCGTCGACCAGAATCGGCACGGTGGTGTCGCTCGCTTGGACGAGCGTCAACGCCCCAAAGCGCAGTCGGAAGTCCAGTGCGCCATTCGGGACGAGCTGCCGGATCGAGTCGATCGCGAACCCCACAAAGCTCGAGTCGAAGTTGGTCAGCGCCGCGGGGTTCGTGGTGAATGAGAACATCGTGTTGCCGGTGATCCCCGGGTAGGGATCTCCGGCGTCACCGCGATTGCACTCCAGCGGTACGGCGCCAGGGCACCACAGGTCGCGCGCGCCGTCCGCCTCCTCGAGCGCGACTCCGTGGATGGGGCCGGAATTCACCGTGTTAGACGCGCCGCCGTTCGCGACCCGGGTTCCGTCGATATGCCACGCGAGTAGTCCCCCGTCGCAGGGGGGCGGACTCGCCTGCTGGTACCAGACCTGGCACGCGTTGCGGATCAGCGCCGTGTCGGCGAGCGTCGCCTGACGGTTTTCCACCAGGAAGTACTCGTTACGCGGGTTGGCGGCGAGCGGCTGGATGAGGAACGCGGTGTCGGCGGTCGGCACCGGACCGACCGCGTATGTGCCACCGGTCGTGAGCTGGCGCAACGTGATCCAGCCGAGCCGATCGAGCGACCACGCCTCCATACGGGCAGGACTCATCGCCGAGCTATAGTTGCCGGCCCCCATGAGCCCCCAGCGACCGATCCCTTCTGTCGGTCCACTGGTGTCGTAGAGATCGGGGAGGCCCAACCCGTGGCCGAATTCGTGCGCCGCAGTGCCGATCGCCATGATCTGGGTGGGGTCGCACGAACTGGCGCCGCCCAGGGCGCTCGAGGCGAAGTAGTCGCTGATCCTGATTAGCCCGCCTCCTGACCGAGGGTCGTTGGTCACATAGTCCTGGAAATTCGTCTGCGTGGCATTCACCAGAACGAAGCGGTGGGACCAAATGTGGTTGTTGCTCGCACCGCCGCACGCGCCATCCTGGGTCGCATGCGCAAACATGATCATGTCCACGTACCCATCGTCGTCGGGCGAGTTGGGGATCAGGTCCGGCCCGTCGTTGTCGAACTGTCCGAAGTCGACCCCGGCGACGCCCGTGTCCACCCGGGCCAGCGACTGGCGAAACCCGTCCTGCATCCGCCTGATCGCGTCGCTGCTGAAGAGGCCGTTACAGTTCGCGGTGCCGAACGGGTTGCCGATGCACGTGCCTGGCGTCCCGGTGTAGGTGGCCTCTGAACCGTCCAGCCGCACCCAGCCCATGACCTGCCCCTGCATGCTGAGCAGGCCGTTCGATAACTCCTCGTAGAATGTGCGCAGGGTGTAGGGACTGCCTACGGGCGCCGGACTGCCGAAGAGTTGGCCGCGGTACTGCGCGGTATCGCGCATGAACTGCAGCGAATCCACCCCTTGATAGCTCAACAGCACGGCGGGGACGAACACCGTCCCCGTCACCGCCGTGGTCGCGGGGGCCTGGACTCCGAACGCCATGGGCGCGTTGAGCTGATCCATCCGGCCTTGCGCCTGCAGTTCACGCCGCAGCTCCGCAACCCGCCGCGACCGCGCGCGCCACACGCCGTCCCGGCGGAAATCGAACCCCGGGATCTCCCAGCGCGGGTGGAGCCGATCCTGCGCGACCGCCGAGGTGGGGGCCGCGATCAACAGCACCGGGGCGGTGCAGACCAGTACGAACGAGCGCAACCATCTCATGGGTTTTCCCTCCGGCCGGCAGGAGGACGCCGGATAGATCGGCAATGTAGCCTACTTCCCCAGTCACTGATTGATACCTAATAAAGGAATAGCCCGTGATCGCCCTCAATGACTGCCTTGCGATCGCCCTACGGGACTCCCGGTCGGTTCGCTGCCGCGGCGCGACAGCCAGAACCCCAGCCCCATGAAGACCACCACGCCTCCCACGACCTTCAGCTCATACAGCAAGGGGCGCGCCTCGTCGGCCGGCGCAACGAAGCCGAGCCCGATCGAAAACAGCACTGCCGCGAAACCCAGGAGGCCGATCAGGGCGGTTCCGAGCGTGCGTCCACGCCGCAACCGGATGTAGGCGGCGAAGATATAGAGGTAAGGGATAAAGAAGAGGATCAGCGTCGTTTGCGTCAGCAGCAAGTACGCCGATTTCACGGTGCTGTTGATGAGACTCGCGAAAATGAACAGGGTCGCGAGCCCGGCCTGCAACAGCAGCGACACGTAGGGCGTCTGCCAGCGAGGGTGGAGCCGTGCGAACGCCGGGGGAAGCGCCCGGTCCACACCCGCGGCGAACGGTAGCCGTGCCGAGCCGGCGAGCCAGGCGCCGACCCCGCCCAGGTTCCCCAACAAGAGCAGCAGGGCGATGAGCGCCGGCAGGAATCCGATGCCGGACACCGCCGATCGGTCGACCAGCGCCTGCGCGGCCTGGGGTATGCCGTTCGTCACGCTCACCGTCTCGTGCGGCAGTGCAACGAGCATGGCCACGGTCCCAAGCAGGTACATCCCGACGATCGCCACGCCAGACAGTAGCACCCCACGCCGCAACGTGGCTGCGGGGTCCCGGATCTCCCCGCCGAGGGCCGGCGCCAGCTCGAGCCCCGCGAACGCGAAGGTCATGGTGGCGAACAAATTGATCGACGGCAGATCGAACCGCTCCGGGATGAACGCGCGGCCCGTAACGGGCGTCGCACTGCCGTGCGTCCAGAAGGACCAGACAGCGAGGCCCATGAACAACAGTGCCGGCAGCCAGGTGCCGAACCCGCCGATGTTCTGCAGCCACTTCCCCACCCGGAGACCCACCAGGTTGAGCCACACGGCGAGCCACAGCCCGACGAGGGATACGATCAGAATGAACGTGGTGTTGTCGCCCAGGTGCGCCGTGCGCGAACCGCCGGCGTAGGCGGCGATCGCGGCCGTGGCCACCAACAGCGAGGGGAAGTAGAACAGGTTGTTGACCCAGTAGCCCCATCCCGCGACGAACGCGTGTCGCGGTCCGAAGGCGCGGGACACCCAGCGATACATGCCGCCGGCCCCGGGATCGATATCCGCCAGCTCGCGCACCGCGATCGCCGACGGAATAAAGAACACCACCATGGCGACGACCCACAGCAACAGCGCTGCCCAGCCGAACTGGCTGGACGCCGTGGTGAGCCAGCGCAAGCCCACGATGGCCGTGAGGTTGAACAACACGACGTCGCGCAGCCCCATGACGCGCGGCGGCTGAGGGTGCATCGGTCCGGGGTCGCTCAACGGCCCTCCAGCCACGCGCTCCCGACGCGGCGTGCGTCGTCCGGCGCTTCCGGGTCGGCTTCGATGCGGTAGGTGGTGGACCCGGCATCGCTCACGAGTCGCAGCCCCACCCGTTCGAGCGTCCAGCCGTACGGCAGCTCCTCGGTGCGCTCCACGTAGCGGTGAAAAAACTCTCCGAAGTCCGTCTGGGTGACGTCGTGCAGCGCCTGCCGCACGTCGTCGCCGCCGTAGCCATGACCCTGCAGGTAGTAGCTCGACGGGGCGCCGTTCCAGAATCGCTGCCACAGCAGGCGCATCACGTCATCCAGCGTCTTCTCGCCGCCGCTGCGGGCGCGCACCTCGAGGTCGAGCAGCCACGCGAGCGCCTCACCCTTTATGTAGTAACTGATCGCGCTGTTGCGGAGATTCGCCTGCTGTCGCAACGGCACCCGGTCGAAGAGCCAGGCGCTGAGCGATGCCGCCTCGGCGCTCATCACCAGGCGTCCCGGAGTCGCCTGCAGGTCCGCGATATTGGCGGCGGCACGCGCCAGGTACCGCGCCTGATCCCACAGGCCGGCGCGGTACACCATCCGCGCGCCGTAGTAGTTCGTGAACCCTTCACCCACCCACAGCGTCGTGGTGTAGTTCTCGCGGGTGTAGTCCCAGGGGCCGAGCTCTTTGGCGCGCAGCCGCTTCATGCTCCAGGTGTGGAAGAACTCGTGCGCAAACAGTTCCAGACGGTCGAGGTAGACCGCCCCCTCGGCGAGCGGAGCGGCGATGATCACCTGCGTCGAGGTGAGATGCTCCATCCCATCCCCGCCACCGCGGTTGCCGGGCACAAAGTGCACGAGGAACGCATACCGCTCCATCGGCTGCACGCCCCACATGGCGACTTCGGCTCGCACGATCTGCTGCACGTCCGCGACGAGGCGCTGGCGCATCCCCGGGCCGACCTCGCCCTCGGCATGCAACGCGACCAGGTACTGGGTCCGCTCGACGCTGAAGGAATCCACCGCCAGGCGCGCCGAGATCTCCGTCGGATGGTCGATGAACACGTCGTAGTTTGGGAACCGCTGCGTGACCGGCCCGGGCTTGGGCGATTCGACCGCCCCGTTGATCACCGTCCACCCGTCGGGCCCCGAGTAGGTCACGCTGACGGGATCGGGCTTGTGCCCCACCACGTAGGGGAAGACGTTCCCCCATGGCGCCTTGCAGCGCACCACCCATGTCTGCTTGTCACGCTTGGGCGCGGGCACAGCGCGGCCGTCGCACGAGGCGTACACCTCCTGTACATTGGCGGCGAAGTTGTAGATCGCGTAGCGCCCCGGGTACCACGCCGGCAGCTGAACGAGCGTCGAGTCGCCGAGCGCCCCCGCGATGCGGAGCCGGACGGTGGCCCCGTGCGCGGCCGGCCTTGGCTCGCAGGGAGTCCGCGCGGGCGCGCTGCGCCGACGCAGGGGCGGCGACCGCCAGCACGCCAAAGGCGAGCACGGGAGCGATCACGGCTTGATGCACGCTCACCCTCCGCCGATCAGGAAGTCACGGGACCGTGGGATGGACCCGCGCGACGATCCACCCGATCGCCGAGCCGAGCGCTGCCCCGGCCAGGACGTCGGTGGGGAAATGTTTGCCCCCGAGGATCCGCAGCGCGCCGACACCGGTCGCGCCGCCGAGCAGCAGGAGGCTGTTGCGGGTCGCGTGCGGCAGTCGCTGACGCTGGGCCAGCGTCGTGTAGGCGACGGCGGTCGCAAACGCGGTCGACGTGTGCCCCGACGGAAACGACTTGCGGTTGGTCGCGTGCGCGGCAGCCTCAACGGCGCCGTCCCGATACAAGGCCGGCCTGGCACGATGCACACCGACCTTGAGCCATTCCGTCGCGGCCGCGGTCCACGCTACGGCGTTGGCGAGCACGACGACGTCCCCACGAGCCCGCGCCGGCTCGACACCCGACACGGCGGCGAGCAGGGCGCCACCGGTCACGCCGACGAGCGCCACGTCGCTTGCGGTGCGCGCGAAACCCGATCGCAGATCGACGGTGCCGCGGTCGATGCCCGGCAAGTCGGCGCGATCGCATGGGGCGCACGCCGAGAGTGGCGGTGTCGTGCGCGTGCCGAGCAATGCGATTGTCGCGGCAGCGGTGACCGACGCTGCGTCCCCCCATCCCACGCGATACGGGGGGGCGTTTTGGGCGGCGAGACCGGTGGCGTTGCACGACGCAACCACGAGTGCCGCGGCGAATATCCGGCGCACGCCGGCGGGGAAAGGAAACACGCGGCGTGTAACTTACGCCCGATCCCGCAGGTGTGCTAACTCAAGCAGCCGTGTGTCCTTGCGAATTGACCACACCCCGGTTAGGCTGTAGCACGATTTCCACAGGTGAGAGATACGTG